>NZ_JAUZVL010000020.1:0-77286 GCF_031844545.1 Arthrobacter sp. AB6 | reverse complement strand
GTGCATCCGGCCCCCTTGCGCGTTAATTGATGGTCTGTCAGCTCCCGCCGTGCCGCAGGCAAAGCAGCGCGTACGCGCGGGCGGCGGCGACAATCTCGGCAATGCTGACGGATTCGTTCACTTGGTGGGCCTGGTCATTCAGTCCGCCGGGGCCCATCACAATCGCCGGCACGCCGAGGTCCCGGACCACGAAGCCGCCGTCGCAGGCAGCAGTCCAGCCGCGGATGGCGCTGTCCACGCCGGCGTCCGCCAGCGCGGCCACGGAGTTCGAGACCAGCGGGTGGTCCTCGGGGGTGCGGAAACCGGGCATCTCCATGGTTACCCTGGCCGAGACCGAGATGCCGTCCGTGTCGATGCCTGCCTCGCGGACCTGTGCCAGGAGACGGTCCAGGATCTGCTGCGCGTCGTCGTCGGGCATGAGTCGGCGGTCGAGTGAGACGGTACATTCCGCGGCCACCATGGAGGTACCTGTGCCGCCCTGGATGAGGCCGATGTTCCATGTGCCCGCGCCCAATAGCGGGTCCTGCTTCTCCTGGAGCAGGGCGTGGTCCTTGCGGACCAGTTCCAGGATCCTGGCGGCGGCATCGATGGCGTTCCGGCCGTCGGCGGGCCGGCCGGAGTGGGCTGACTTGCCGGTGACTTTCAGCTCGATGTAGCTATCACCCCGGCAGCCGATCACGGTCTCCAGGTCGGTGGGCTCCGCCACCACGCACGCCGAATAACTGAAGGCCGGATCGGCTGCGGCGGAGGCGGTGTAGGCGCGGATGCCGATGCCAAGGTCCTCCTCATCCACGGTGCAGGCCAGTGCAGCGTTGAACGGCAGTTCGATACCGGCGGCCTTGAGTGCTTTGAGGGCGATGAGCACGGCGGCCAGGCCGCCTTTCATGTCTGTGGAGCCGCGGCCGAACAGCCGGCCGTCCCGTATGTAGGGTTCAAACGGGGGACGCTCCCAGCCGGTCCCGGCCGGAACAACATCCGAATGGCCCAGGAACAGCATGCCTGGCATGCTGCCGCCGGGCAGGACGGCCGTGAAGTTCGGCCGTCCCTCCGCGACGGTTTCGGTGGCAACGTCCAGGCCGGCGGCCTGGCTGAACTCCGTCAGGACCTGCACGGTGGCTTCCTCGGTCCCGCCGGGGTTCTCGCCGCCGGCGGCCACCAGCGCGGTGGTGAGCGCCACCAGGTCCGCTTCGCTGATCAGGCCCAGGACCCTGTCCTCAAGGAGCTGCAGATCCTGCTGGACGGCGGCACTCACGCGCCTGCTCCGGCCTTAAGCGCTGCAAGCTCACGGTCCATGGCCCGGCCAAGCCGGATGATTCCTTCCTCGGCCCGCTCCGGAGTGGTGGATGCGAAGCAGAGACGGACGGCGTCGTCGAACTTTCCGCTGGCGGACAGCGCGGGCCCGGGGATGAACGCCACCCCTTCTGCCAGTGCGGTTTCGAAGAGCTTCCGGGTGGAGATCCCTGCATCCTCGCCCTGCAGGGTGAGCCAGAGGAAGAAGCCGCCTTCCGGGTCGGTGGTGGTGACCCGGTCGCCGAGGTGGCGGCGGAGGCTTTCCTGCATTGCGTCCTTGCGGCGCTTGTACTCCGTGCGCAGGCCGGCCAGGTGGTTGTCCAGGCCGCCGCGGCGGATGTATTCGGCCACGATGTGCTGGTTGGGGACGTTGGTGCAGGTGTCCATTGCCTGCTTGGCGTTGATGACCAGCTGGCGGAGCGCCGGATCGGTGTCAACCCAGCCCACGCGCAGGCCCGGAGCCAGGATCTTAGAGAACGTGCGGACAGAGAAAAGCAGCGGATCGCCCGGGCTCAGAGCCTGGAAGGACGGCAGATCCTCGCCCTGGAACCGGAGGAGACCGTAGGGGTCGTCGTCGATAATCACGGCGTTCCACTCGTGGGCCAGTTCCAGGAGCTGGTGGCGCCGGGCCAGTGACAGGGTGACGCCGGACGGGTTTTGGAAGTTGGGGATGGTGTAGATGGCCTTGGGCGTGCGTCCGGCGGCGGCCACCAGCTCCGGGAGGGCCTCGACGATGAGGCCGTTTTCGTCCATGGGCGCTTCGAGCAGTTCGGCGCCGTAGCTCAGGGCGGTGGCGCTGCCGTTTGTGTACGTGGGGCTTTCAACAATCACCAGGTCGCCGGGGTTGATGAAGATCTTGCAGGCCAGGTCCAGGCCCTGCATGCCGCCGGCGGTGATGGTGACGCGCTCCTCCGTGGTGGGATCCGTGGTCCCGGCAAGGTAGTCCACCAGCGCCTTCAGGAGCACGGGCTCGCCCTCGGTGGCGCCGTAGGTCATGGAGCTGTGGTCGATGACCTTGTCTGCGATGTCGCGGAATTCGTCCAGCGGCACGGCTTCGTCCGCGGGGGAGCCCATGGCGAAGCGGACAATGTCGTGGGTCTGGGCGGCCAGCAGGGACGTGCTGGAGTCGATTACCGAGCCCACCAGATTGGCGGCGCGGTCTGCCAGCGGCAATGCCTGGGCGCGGGTAGCGATGTGGTTCACGGCCTAGCCGCCTTTCTGGATGAGTTCGCGGGGGAAGCTGGTGAAGGTTTCCACCCCGTCGGCGGTGACGCGGATGGATTCGGAGAGTTCGTAGCCGTAGTTGTCCATCCACATGCCTCCGATGACGTGGAAGGTCATGTTCTCCTCGAGGATGGATTCCTCCTCGGAGCGGATGGAGATGGTGCGCTCGCCCCAGTCCGGCGGGTAGCCGACGCCGATCGAGTAACCGATGCGGGACGGTTTTTCCAGGCCGTATTTGGCCAGTGTCCAGTTCCAGGCGCGGGCAAGTTCCCGGACGGGAACGCCCGGCTGGACCTCGGTGAGCACGGCATTCAGACCGTCCGCGACGGCGTCTGCCAGCTTGGCGAGCCGCTCCGGCTTCTTGCCGAGCGTCAGGGTGCGCGCCAGGGGCGTGTGGTACCGCTGGTGGGCGCCGGCGAGTTCGATCACCACAGCCTGGCCGGCCTCGAAGCGGTCTTCGCTCCAGGTCAGGTGCGGGGTGTCGGCAGCTTCGCCGGTGGGCAGCATGGGCACGATGGCGGGGTAGTCGCCGCCGATGCCGTTGGCGCCCCGGATCTGGGCCTGGCTGATCGCCGCGGCCGCATCGCATTGGCGGACGCCGACGTCGATCGTTTCCACAGCAGCCTGCATCGCCGCCATGCAGACCTGCGCGGCGCCGCGCATCAGCTGGATCTCGGCGGGGGACTTGACGGAGCGTACCCAGTTGACCAGCTCGAAACTGTCCACCAGGGTCCATTCGGGGAGGGCGTTGACCAGCGAACGGTATGCCTTGGGGGAGAAGAAGTGCGAGTCCATCTCCAGGCCCACGCAGCCTTTGGCGGCGGGGGCAATGAGGTGGCGCTCGCGCAATGCAAAAGCCACCCAATCGAAGGGGTGGACATGCGGGCGGTGGACGTACTGCTCGGGGTATCCTACGATGCATTCCTCGGGCAGCCAGGTGGTCCGGGTGGCGCCGCCGGCATCCATGGCCCGGCTGAACAACAGCATGGGGCCTTCAGCCGGCACAAAGACCAGTTGCGGGGTATAGAAGGACCAGGCGTTGTAGCCGGTCAGGTAGTAAATGTTGGCAGGATCGGTGACCAGCAGGGCTGACAGCCCCTGCCTGGCCATGCGCAAGCGGACGCCGGAGAGCCTGGCATCATATTCCTCTTGGCTGAACAGCAAAGAGACACCTCCGATAGTTAGTAGATTGTTTACAATTTATGTCATGTGTCATGGCTCACACAAACCGGCGCCCAGCGCTGCGGGCAGGGGTGTGTGCAGGACTAGCGGCGGCTGACGTAGCCGCGTTGCTTGTCCACCACGTTGTTGAGCTGCCCGCCGCTGGTCCAGCGCTCGAGATTCTCCTGGAACTGGCGCGCCAGTGCGTCCCGCCAGCCGACGACGTCGCCGCACATGTGGGCGGACATGTGGACGTTGTCCATGGCCCAAAAGGGGTGCGCGGCAGGAACCGGCTCCTCGGTGAAGACGTCCAGGGATGCGGCAGCAATCAGGCCCTCCTGGAGAGCCTCGATCAGTGCCGGTTCGTCCACCAGGGCGCCGCGGCCCACATTGATGAGGTGCGCGGACGGTTTCATGGCGGAGAGGACCTTGCGGTCCATCATGTTCCTGGTCTGGTCGGTCAGGGGCGCAATGAGCACCACGTGGTCCGCCCAGCCCGCATGCGCCGCCAGGTCTCCGCTGGCGAGGACGGTGCCGAAGTCCGGGTCGTCGTCGCGGGCGCCGCGGCCCACTCCGCGGACGTCAATCCCCACCGCGCGCAGGAGCCGGGCCGTGGCCCGGCCGATGCCGCCGGTGCCCACTACCAATGCGCGGGAACCCTCGGTGCGGGTCACCTCCCGGTGCTGCCACGTGGACTGCTGCTGCAGCGCCTTGCTGCGGTGCAGTTGCTTGTCGTGCGCCAGGATGGACGCCAGGACGAATTCTGCGATCGGCTGGTCAAAGGTGCCGTGGGCGTTGGTCACAACCACGTTCGAGGAGCGCAGTTCCTCGAACATCATCGCGTCCACTCCGGCCGCCGCCACGTGCACCCATTTAAGGGCGTCGGTGTGCGGCCAGGCTTCGCTCAGTGCCGATGAGAAGAAGTCCCAGAGGAATAGAATGTCGGCGCCGCGTGATGCTTCCGCGAGTCCGGCTGCGTCCGTGAGGACCACGTCGGCCACCTGTTCAATATCGGTCAGGTTGTAGGGGCGGGGCTGCCCTTCGGCGACCAGGATCACAACCCGGGGCCTCATTGCCTCGGACGCTCCTGCCGGGGCCGGTAAGGGCTGGCTTTGGATATCAGTGTTACTCACGCCATAACTCTACGCGATATTAGGATTGTTGACAATAAACAGCTGTGACCTGCATCATGGGTGGCATGACTTCCCTCAGCCCCGCACTCAAGCAAGCAACCCCCGTCGTCGTGGACCACGCCCTTGGCAGCTGGATCCACGGGACGGACGGCAAAGACTACCTGGACTTCACCACCGGCATCGGAGTGACCAGCACCGGCCACTGCCACCCGAAGGTGGTGGCCGCAGCACGCGAACAGGTGGGCAAGATCATCCACGCCCAGTACACCACCGTGATGCACAAGCCGTTGCTGGAACTGACCGAAAAGCTCGGTGAGGTCCTTCCCGCCGGCCTCGACTCCGTCTTCTACGCCAACTCCGGCTCCGAAGCTGTGGAAGCTGCCATCCGCCTGGCCCGCATGGCCACCGCCCGCCCCAACATCGTGGTGTTCCAGGGCGGCTTTCACGGCCGCACCGTCGCCGCCGCATCGCTCACCACCGCCGGCACCAAATTCTCCGCCGGGTTCTCCCCGCTGATGGCCGGCGTCCACATGTCCGCGTTCCCCTACGCCTACCGCTACGGCTGGGACGAGGCACTCGCCGTCGAGTTCGCCCTGCAGGAACTGGACTACCTGCTCCAGACCCGCACCGCCCCCAACGACACCGCAGCTTTCCTGATCGAACCGGCACTGGGCGACGGCGGCTACCTGCCCACCCCGCCCGCCTTCATGGAGGGCCTGCGTGAACGTGCCGACAAGTACGGCATCCAGCTGATCTTCGATGAGGTCCAGGCCGGCGTGGGCCGCACCGGAAAGTTCTGGGGCCACCAGTACTCCAACGCCACCCCGGACATCATCATCACGGCCAAGGGCATCGCCTCCGGGTTCCCGATTTCAGCCATCGCCGCCTCCACCGAGACCATGTCCAAGGCCTGGCCCGGTTCCCAGGGCGGCACCTACGGCGGAAACGCAGTTTCCGCTGCGGCCGGCGTCGCGACCCTCGAAGTGGTCAAGGAAGAAGGCCTGGTGGAGAACTCCCGCATCCGCGGCGAGCAGCTCCAAGCCGGCCTCAAGGAAATCCAGCAGCGGTTCCCGGTCATCGGCGACGTCCGCGGCCGCGGCCTCATGCAGGGCATCGAATTCACCGGCGAAGACGGCAAGCCGGACGCGGCCACGGCCGCAGCAATCCAACAGGCCACCACGGACCAAGGGCTGCTGACCCTGACCTGCGGCCCGGCCGGCAACGTGGTCCGCCTCATCCCGGCACTGGTGGTCACCGCCGAGGAGATCGCCACCGGCCTGGAGCGCTTCGAAGCCGCCGTCGGCGCCGTGGTTGGCGCTGTCCCCGCCACCGCCGGAGCCTGAGCCGCGCGATGACTGTATCCTCCCTGCCCGCCGCCCGGGCCGACGTCGTATCCGCTGCCGCGCCTGACGCGGAGCAGCAGCGGATCCTGCGGCGGTTGTCCGCGGCCGGAATCGACGCGGATACTTCGCCGCGGCGGCTGGCTGAGTATTCCTATGACGCCTCCAATTACCGTGTGGCGCCGCTCGCCGTCGTGTTCCCCCGGTCCACCGAGGACGTGGTGGGAACGCTGGCGGCGTGCCGGGAGACAGGCACCCCGCTGATCAGCCGCGGCGGGGGTACATCCATGGCCGGCAACGCGATCGGACCCGGTGTTGTGCTGGACTTCTCGCGCCACATGAACCGGATCCATGGCATCGACGAGGCCGCCGGGACCGTCGCGGTGGATCCCGGGGTAGTCCTGGCAGTGCTGTCCCGCGAGGTGGAGCGGGCCACAGGCAACCGCTACACGTTCGCCCCGGACCCTTCGTCCAAAAACCGGGCCACCATTGGGGGTTCGCTCGGGAACGACGCATGCGGGAACCACTCCGTGCGCTACGGCCGCATGTCGGACCACGTGCTGGAGCTGGACGTCGTCACCTCCGACGGCGCCCGGCTCACCGCCACAGCGGATGGCCTGCGCGCCACCGACCCCGCGGACAAGGCCGGTGCTGCACGCGCGGCCTCGCTCACAGGTTCGCTCAAGGAACTGGCGCACATCAATTTGGCCGAGTTCCGGGTTGAGCTGGGCCGGATCCAGCGGCAGGTTTCGGGTTACCACCTGGATAACCTGCTACCGGAAAAGGGCTTGAACGTGGCGCGCGCCCTGGTGGGCTCGGAAGGAACCTGCGCCATCATCACCGGGGCGCGGATGAAGCTGGTCCCCAAGCCGGCCAGCGCTCTGCTGGTCTGCCTGGGGTACGCCGACGTCGTGGAGGCAGCGCGGGATATCACCACTATTCTGGAATTCTCGCCGGCCGCCGTCGAAGGCATCGATGAAGCCATCGTGGACACCATGCGTTTCCGGCGCGGCGCCGACTCGGTGCTCGGACTTCCGGAGGGCAAAGCCTGGCTTTATGTGGACCTCGACGGGGACGATCCCGCCGAGGTGCGTGCCCAGGCTGACCGCCTGCTGGCCCGGCTCCGGGAAAACGGCCGCCTGGTGGCCGGCCGCCCGGTTCCGGACACCGTGGAGCGCGCCTCGCTGTGGCGGGTCCGCGAGGATGGCGCCGGGCTTTCCGCCCGTCTCGCCAGCGGTGGCGAGTCATGGCCCGGCTGGGAGGACTCGGCCGTAGCACCGGAAAACCTGGCCAGCTATCTTGCCGATTTCCGCGGACTGCTGGACAGCTTCGGGCTGCAGGGGATCATGTATGGGCACTTCGGCGCAGGCTGCATGCACATCCGCATCACCTACGATCTCCGTACGGAGGAGGGCCGCACGGTGTTCCGCCGGTTCTCCGCGGAGGCGGCGAAACTGGTGGTCCGGCACGGCGGCTCCCTCTCCGGCGAGCACGGGGACGGCAGGGCCCGATCGCAGCTGCTTCCGCTGATGTACTCGGCTCGGATGCTGGCGGCGTTTTCAGACTTCCGCCAGCTGTGGGATCCCGTTTCGATCCTGAATCCCGGCTCCCTCACCGACCCTGACCCGCTGGATGAGAACCTGGCATTGGACGGCGTGCCGCAGCGGGAATGGCGCACCAGCTTTGACCTGCGGCCGCTGCACTCCGGCGGCGGTTCGGCCAGCGAAACGGATAACCCGTCCGACTCCGCCGGCAGCGCAATGGATCCGTGGGTGCATGCCGTCCAGGCGTGCATTGGCGTGGGCCGTTGCCGCACAGACGCCGGCGGCGTGATGTGCCCCAGCTACCGGGCCACCGGCGACGAAAAAGATTCCACCCGCGGCCGCTCCCGCGTGCTGCAGGACATGGTCCGGGGCGCCCGCACCGTGGACGAAGGCTGGAAGTCCGAAGAGGTACGGGAAGCGCTTGACCTGTGCTTGTCATGCAAGGCATGTTCCACCGACTGCCCCACGGGCGTGGATATGGCCACCTACAAGTCCGAGTTCTTCAGCCACTACTACCGGGGCAAGCTGCGGCCGCTCTCGCACTTCTCGCTGGGCTGGCTGCCGCGATGGCTGAAGATCACCGGGCACATGGCACCGCTGGTCAATGCCGCCCTGGCCACGCCCCTGGGTAAGCTGGCCGCCGTGCTGGGCGGCCTCACCACGCACCGTGACCTGCCCCGGTTCGCCGGCGATAGTGAATGGCGCAAAGTGGTAGCCGCGGCTGGCGTGGGAATGCCGGGCCGCAGGATCCCACGGCAAAAGACCGGTGGGAAGTACGACGGCGGGACGCGCTCCCGCCGCGAGGTCATCCCGGACGCTTCGGCCTCAGGCGTCGTGCTCTTCGTAGACACCTTCACCAAAGGATTCCGGCCCGAGGTGGCCGGTGCCGCCGCCCGGGTGCTGGCCGGCACGGGGGCTTCCACGGAATGCGCGGCAGATGCGTGTTGCGGGCTGACGTGGATCTCCACTGGCCAGCTGGACACTGCAAAGAAGCTGATGGCCAACGCTGCGGAAGTCCTGGACGACGGCACCGACCGTCCCATCGTGGTGGTAGAGCCCAGCTGCGCAGCCGCGCTGCGGAAGGACATGCCCGAACTGGTACACACGGACCAGGCCCGGCGGGTGGCCGCGAGGGTCCGCAGCTTCGCCCAGCATGTTGGCGAGCTGGCTGCTGCAGGCTGGACTCCGGTTCCTGCAATGCCGCTTCCGGACCAGGTGGTGCTGCAGACGCACTGCCACGAATACTCGGTGTTCGGCGCCAGGACCCAGCGCGGCGCCCTGGCATCCATTGGCGTCGCAGATGTGGTGGATGCCCCCGGCTGCTGCGGAGTGGCAGGCAACTTCGGGTTCGAAAAGGAGCACTACGAGGTGAGCATGAAGGTCGCCGAGCAGTCGTTGGCCCCGGCGCTGCGTGCCACAAGTACGGGATCCGTGGTCCTCACCGACGGGTTCTCCTGCGCAATGCAGGTGAAACAAATCGATCCCGAACGCCCCGGAAGGCACATTGCCCAGCTCCTGGACCCGGGAGAACAGCCCTAGGAAAGACTGCCCAGACCACGCCTGACGCTGCCGCAGGCTGACCCACATTTTGCACCATCTCCAACGAAAAGGATTCTCGATCATGACAACCCAGACCACCCAGACCGCCGGCACCTCACAGCTGGCCAGGGACGCCATCGCCAAGGTCAGCACCGGCCTCTTCATCGACGGCGAGTGGACCGAAGCCGCCTCCGGCGCCCGCTTCGACGTAATTAACCCCGCAACCGAGGAGGTCATCGCCACCGTGGCGGACGGCGGCCCCGAAGACGCCCGCCGCGCCATCGAGACCGCAGGCCGCGTCCAGGCAGACTGGGCCAAGACCGCGCCCCGTGAGCGCAGCGAAATCCTCCGCCGCGCCTACGATCTCATCATGGCCCGCCAGGACGAACTGGCCCTCATCATGACCTCCGAGATGGGCAAGCCGTTCGCCGAAGCCAAGGGTGAGGTGGCCTACGCGGCCGAGTTCTTCCGCTGGTTCTCCGAGGAGGCCGTCCGGATCGGCGGCGACGTGACCACCACCGGCGACGGCAAGAACCGCATCCTGGTCTCCAAGCAGCCGGTCGGACCGTGCGTACTGGTCACGCCCTGGAACTTCCCGCTGGCCATGGGCACCCGCAAGATCGGCCCCGCCATCGCGGCGGGCTGCACCATGGTGTTCAAGCCGGCCAACCTCACCCCGCTGTCTTCGCTGGCGCTGGTAGACATCCTCATCGAGGCAGGCCTGCCCAAGGGCGTCCTGAACGTGGTCTGCACCACCAAGGCTTCCGCCGTGGTTTCCCCGTGGATGGCCAGCGGTATTGCCCGCAAGGTCAGCTTCACCGGCTCCACCGACGTGGGCGTCCGGCTGCTGGAGCAGGCTGCCCAGCACGTCATGCGCTCCTCCATGGAGCTGGGCGGCAACGCGCCGTTCATCGTGTTTGAAGACGCGGACCTGGACCGTGCGGTTGACGGCGCCGTCGCAGCCAAGATGCGCAACATGGGCGAGGCGTGCACGGCTGCCAACCGCCTCTTTGTCCAGCGCCCCATCGCAGACGAATTCGCACGCCGCCTCGCTGCCCGCCTGAACGCACTCTCGGTGGGTGACGGTGCCGAGACCGGGACCGACGTCGGGCCCCTCGTTGAGGAAAAGGCGCTGACCAAAGTGCAGGAACTGGTGGACGACGCGGTGGCCAAAGGCGCCACCGTTGTCTGCGGCGGCTCACGGCCTGACCGTCCGGGCTACTTCTATTCGCCGACAGTGCTGTCCGGCGTGAACCCGGAGTCGGACCTGATGAGCCAAGAGATCTTCGGCCCGGTGGCACCCGTGGTGCCGTTCGACACGGAAGAGGAGGTTACCCGGCTGGCCAACGACACTCCGTGGGGCCTCGTGGGGTATCTTTTCACCCAGGACGTGGACCGCGGTTTCCGGATGGGCGACGCCCTCGAAGTCGGCATGGTCGGGCTGAACACTGGAATTGTCTCCAACCCGGCGGCGCCGTTCGGCGGGATCAAAGCCTCAGGCCTGGGCCGCGAAGGCGGACGCGTAGGCATCGAGGAATTCCTCGAGACCAAGTACATGGCCGTACCCCGCGGCTGAAAAGCCTTGAAAGGGCTGCGCCAATGCCGGCGCAGCCGAATACAAGTCCAACAACAGGCGGCCCGCAATGACAACAACTTCACTGAAGGACGAACCAATGATGACCAGTCCCCAGCCCGTGCATGACAAGCATCCGGACCCTCAGACCGCACCCGGCGCGGAGCCCTCCACCGAGGAGGGCAGGCGCTCGCTCCACCGTTCGATACTGGGGTCCGCCCTGGGCAACGCCGTCGAGTGGTTCGACTACGGTGTGTACGGTTACCTGACCATCTACATGGCCACAAACTTCTTCGGATCGAAGGAGGGGGACGGCGGTCTCGGCGTCACCCTCACCCTTGCCACCCTGGCGCTGTCCTTCCTGGTGCGGCCGCTCGGCGGCCTGATCCTCGGCCCGCTGGGTGACAAGGTTGGCCGGCAGAAGGTCATGGTGCTCACCGTGACCCTGATGACACTGGCCACCGGCGCCATCGGCCTGCTGCCCACCCTGGACACTGTCGGCCTGCTCGCCCCCATACTGCTGCTGGCCTGCCGCCTGGTGCAGGGCTTCTCAGCAGGCGGCGAATACGGCGGTGCTGCGGTCTATATGGCCGAGTCTGCACCCGACCGGCGACGCGGCTTCCTGGGATCATTCCTCGAGTTCGGCACCACGGTAGGATTCATGCTGGCCGCAGTAGTCTGCACCACGCTGATCGCGGTTGTCGGAGACGGCGGCATGGAAGCGGGCTGGTGGCGCGCACCGTTCCTCCTGACCATCCCGCTTGGCCTCACGGCACTGTGGATCCGAACCCGGCTCGTGGAGGCGCCCGTCTTCTCCGAGGCCTCGCAACATAAGGAGACCACCAAGTCGCCGTTGCGGCACGTTCTGCGCAACAACTGGCGGCAGCTGCTGGTCCTAGCCGGCTTCGTGGTTCTGCTGAACGTGGCATTCTACCTGATCTTGGGCTACATGCCGACGTACCTGAGCGGCCAACTGGGCCACAGCACCGCCCAAGGCAACTGGATGCTGGTGGCAATCATGGCCCTTATGCTGGTGGCCATCCCACCGGTGGGCGCGCTCTCCGACCGCGTCGGACGCAAGCCTCTCCTGCTCGTGGCCGCCGCCGGCTACACAGTCCTGTCCGTACCGTCAGTCATGCTGCTTGGCATGCAAAACCTCATCCTCCAGTTCCTCGGACTGGCCGTGCTAGGGCTGCTGCTGGTAATTCTTGTGGCCTCGGTGTCTTCAACCCTCCCGGCACTGTTCCCCACCGCCGTGCGCTACACCGGCTTCGCAATTGCCTACAACTTCTCCACGGCGTTCTTCGCAGGACCGTCGCAGACGGTGGCCAATCAGCTGATTGAAACCACCGGAAACCAGCTCGTGCCGGGCTGGTACATGGCGCTCGCCGGCGTGATCGGCCTGGTTAGTGTCCTGTGCATGCGGGAGACGGCGCAGGCGACCCTTCGTGGAGAGGAGCTTCCTGGCGCCCCGGAGTCCGTGGGCGTGCCCAAGCCCGGCTACGTGGAGCGGAACCGTCAGGATGCGGAGGCGCGACGGGCCATATTCTAACTACTGAACTGTGACGGCGGGCGTCCACCAGACGACCCGCCGTCGCCTGTTCCTTCAAGGTCCCTATGCGTTAGCGATACTGACTATCCTTCTGGACCGTTGACTCAAGCGTTTCGGTGCGGCGGACGGGAGCTGGGCTCATATCCCGCGATTGCTCGCGCGCTTCTCCCATGCCCGGACCGCCTTCACCCCCGGGATCTATTCCAGGCAGTCGGACCGAGTTGCTCAAGAGCTGCAGGACGAGGCGTTGACAATGTCAACAGATCTCTCTTCGGTTCGGGCCGTACAGTTCTCAACTGCTCCGGATTCCGCATGTTTTCGCGGATTCCCAGTGTTTGCAAGGCCTGAAATGCAGTTCGAGTCCCACCTCGAGCACGGCGTTTTCCCTCGTCAGGGGCGATTTTGCTTTGACGTCTGTACAAAGCTTGTGGTCGCGTCGCTCTGACGGCTGGTTCGCGGGTTTGGCCTGACCGCCGCGGTGGCCTATTCAGGTGTGTGGGGTGGCGGGTTCAGGACCCTGGCTGGTGGGTCTTCCGCCTGCTGAGGTGGGGGCTCTACGGTTTCTCGTTTCGGTTCTCTCGGGTTGGTCGGGGGGTGGCCAACACCTTTTCATGGTTCTGGGTAACGGGTACTACAGGACCTGAGCGACTTGGGTGCTGAACTTGTTTGAAAAGCTCCTCCTGGTCGTTTCGAGCCCTGGAGGCTCACGGTTTGTCCGGTTAAAGGGGGTGTGGACTTGAGCTTGCCTGGCTTCGGTTTATTCCTCGCTGCGGTTCCTGGGGATACCGGCGCCCATCTGACAGTCATCCAATAGCGATGGGCGACAGGTGGACTGCAAATGCGCCGCGCCCCAACTCGATCGTTATCGTGCCCCACTCAAAGCCCTCCGCAGCTGCCGCATATGCCTATGAGTTCGAGGGTGTGGGAGACCGAGGTGAAGCCGTGGTGGCGGGCTGTCGTGTCTGTCCAGCGTTGCACGGTAGTTTCGGCGATTTCGACGGTGTGACCGCACTGGCGGCAGACAAGGTGGTGGTGGTGTCCTTTGCGCTGGCACCCTGCGGTACTTGGTTTCGCTGTCCTGGCTGCGAAGTGCGTCGACTTCGCCTTCGGTGACCATGGATTGCAGGAGCCGGTAGACGGTGGCCAGGGCGAGGGTTTCCCCGTTGACCAGCAGCTTGGCGTGCAGTTGCTGGGCGCTTTGGAACTCGGGAGTGCGTTTCAGCATCTCTTCCAGCGCTGAACGTTGCCGGGTTCGCCGTTCCATTTCAGGTGTTCTCGTGCAGCCTAACGTCGTCTTCGGCATCCAGGTGAGGGTCGCTGTCTTCGGCAGGACGCCGGCGCAGGGGACGGAGAAGGGCCACGACGGCGTAGACACCGATCGCGAGAACCACGATGGTCGCCCCTGGTGAGAGTAAGTGGAAGTAGGTGATCGAGAGCCCGGTGACGCAGACGAGGGCTCCGACGGTCATTGCGGTGGCCATGGTGGCGCGGAAGGATCGTGCCGTGAGCTGGGCGATGGCGACGGGCACGATCATCAGTGCCGAAACCAGGAGCACGCCTACGACGCGCATGGACACAGATACGGTCAGTGCTGCGAGTACGGCGACGAGGATGTTCAGGGTGCGGATGGGCAGGCCGGTGGCGCGGGTAAATTCCTCATCGTGACTCAGTGCGAACAGGGCACGCCGCAGCATAAGGCCGATGGTCAGGATGAGCACTGCCAGGGCGGCGGTGAGCCAGACGTCCAGTTCGGTCACGGTGGAGATGGACCCGAAGAGGTAACCGGTAAGGTTCGCTGCAGTGCCGCCCGCGAGGCCGATGAGCAGCACACCCCCGGCGATGCCGCCATAGAAGAGGAGAGCAAGTGCGACGTCTTCGCTGGTTTTTCCCTTCTCCCTCACCAGTTCGATCAGAACGGCCCCAAAAACTGCGGCGATGACGGCGCCGGGAACGGCCTGCAGGTCATGGGGGGTCAGCCCCGCTGCGCTGCCGGCGAGCCAACCCATGGCCACACCGGTCAGAGCGACGTGTCCGATCCCGTCGCCGAGCAGAGCCAGCCGACGCTGCACCAAGTAGGTGCCCATCACGGGGGCTGAGATTCCCACCAGCACGGCAACTATCAGTCCGCGCTGCATGAGGGGGCTGGCAAGCATGGCCGTCAGCGTGTCAAAAAAGGCCATTTCCACTCCGAACGCAGGTCAGGGACGGTGTGGCCGGGCGGGGCGGTGAAGGCGTGGGCATGGACGTGGTCGTGTTCGGGGTGGGCGTGTCCTTGCGCGGCGGGCGGCGGCGGTCCGTCGAAGATGATCCGGCCATGGCGCAGCACCACGGCCCTTTCAATAATTTCGACCAATTCGCCGAGTTCGTGCAGCACCACCAGGATCGTTGTCCCCTGCCCGCGCATACGGTTCAGCGTACCGGCCAAGGCCTCCTTGGAGGCCCGGTCGATTCCCGCCAGCGGCTCGTCCAGGATGATGAGGTAGGGGTCGCGGATAAGGGCGCGGGCGATGAGGACGCGTTGCTGCTGGCCGCCGGAGAACACCTGCACGCTGTCATGGGCGCGGTCGGCCAGCCCAACCTGCTCCAGGGCCTCCAGGGCTTTCCGCCGGGCCCCACGGCCCGGGCGGAAACGCCGGTTATTCAGCAGCCCGGAGCCACTACTTCCAGGGCCGTGGCCGGCACCCCGGAGCTGGGCCCCAGGCGCTGGGGAACATAGCCGATCCGTGACCAGGGCACAGACCGGCGTGCTGTGGTGATGTCGGTGCCGTAGAGTTCAGCGGCGCCGGAGGTCACGGGGGCGATCCCCATGAGTGCTTTGACCAGCGTGGATTTGCCGGACCCGTTGGCGCCCAGCAGCGCCACGGCATCTCCGTCATCGACGGTCAGGTCGATGCCGTGCAGGATGGTTCCGGTTTCCACTGCCACACGCAGTTGCCGGGTCCGGATAGGCGGCAGGTTTTCAGGCACTTTAGGCGCAGTTCAGGGCCGTGCGCAGGGCTTCGAGGTTTTGGCGCATGACGTTTTCGTAGTCTGAGCTTTCGTCAATAGGGCCTTCGAGCGGGTCCAGGACCGCGGTTTTGACGTTCAGGTCCCCGGCGAACGTTTCAGCGACCTTGGGGTTGACCAGGGTTTCGGTGAAGATGGTGGTCACCCCTTCGTCCTTGACGACCTGGCCGATTTCGGCCAGACGGGCCGGGGAAGGCTCGGTGTCCGGAGCCAGACCGGAAATCCCTGCCTGCTTCAACTCATATTTGTTCGCAGGATAGCCGTAGGCCTCGTGGGAGACCACGATGGTCCGGGTCTCGCAGGATGCCAGTCCCTTTTTGAAGTCCTCATCCAGGGTGGTCAGCTTCCCGGACAGCGCTTCGGCGTTGGGCTCGTAGGCGGCAGCGTTTGCAGGGTCTGCTTTCCCCAGTTCCTCGGCTACGGCGTGGGCAGCGTGGGCCAGACGTTCGGGGTCAAGCCAGTAGTGGAGGTCCTGCGCTGACTCTTCGCCCGCATGCGCGCTTTCGGTCTTGCCCGCCTGCTCCTCTTCCCTGGCACCACCGGTAGGTGCCTCCGAGGCGTGTTCCTCTTCAGAATGCCCCGCCGGCAGGGTCGCTTCTTCAGAGACGTCTAGGACCCGGGCGGGGGAGGCCTGCTTGATGGCTTCATCCACGGCGGGCTGGAATCCGGACAGGTACACAACGGCCGCGGCGCTTTCCAGCACAGCCACCGAGGCCGGGGATAGTTCCAGATCGTGCGGTTCCGTGCCCGGGGGAGTGAGGGATTCGACGGTGACCAGGTCCTGGCCGACCTGCTCGGTCACGTATTGCAGGGGGTAGAAGGAGGCCATCACCTTCAAACCGGACCCTCCTCCGGTCGTTGTTGCGGAGGAGGGTGAGTCCGCCGGGGCCCCAGGGGTGCAGGCAGTCAGGAAGAAGGCAGGCCAAAGGGGCATGGCAAGAGCAAGGCGGGTGCGGGCTTTTATGACACTGATTCTCATCTTAATGAGAATCAGTGTCAATTTCGCTGGGAGTGTGAGCTAACGAGAGGCCTCAGTGTTCGTCATAGTGGTCGCCGTGTTCGGCGTGGCGGTGGCCGTCGTGAAGATAGTCCACATGGTCCCCGTGCTGCACTGTTTGGTGGGTGCAGTCGCTTCCGCCGTGCGTATGCTCGGTGAGGGTGTGTTCTGCTTTGACTTCCTCGGTCATGATGACTCCTTTGAAGTGGCAGTCAGTCGCTCTGGCTGCCGTGGTGTGGTTCCCGGCTGTGGGCGATGGTGTCACGAATGACGTGGGCCACATGGTCATCGGCCAGGGCATAGAGGGCTTCTCTGCCTGTCCTTGTGACGGTGACCAGGTTGTTTCCCCGCAGCGTTTTCAGGTGCTGGGAAACCAGCGGCTGGGAAAGGCGCGTCGCCTCCACCAGGGTGCTGACCGATGACGGCCGGTTCGAGAGGAGGCAGAGAATGCGCAGGCGTGAGGGCGTGGAAAGCGCCTTGAACAACTCCGCTGTCCGGATCAGCGTCTGCTCATCAGTCATCATCAATACATAAATATACGTTGATACGACGCGGGGATAAAGGAGTCCGCCCCCTCGTTACCGCGGCCTCAATTTGCAAATGAGAACGATTCGCAGATAGGCTTCCGGGCATGTCTGTGACCCTTGTCAGTTCCCTGGATGTTTTCAGCCGCCAGGCGGCGTGCGCCGCATTGGCTGCCGAGTCCCCGGGTGCTCTTGTCGTTTTTCATGACCTGCTCGAGGACGGGCTGGTGGTCCGACGCGTTTTTCAGGAGGGCCGGCGGGTTGAGCACGGGGAAGCGACGCTGGAACACCCTTGCCTGAGCTGCACGGTCCGCCTCGACGTTGTACCCGCGGTGCGGCGGCTGCTGCCATCCGGTTCCCGCATTATTGTGGCGCTGCCTCCGGCAGCGGCATCGGAGACGGCTGTGCATGCCCTGCTGCGGGGCCTGGGGGACGGGGTGACGATCGATTCAGTTGTGTTCGCTTGCGCGCCGGACGCGGTCGAGGACCAGATCTGGGACCACCACACCCTGTTCGAGTCCGGCTTCACGCCGGTACCGGCAGATGATCGGACGGCCGGTGAATTCCTGATACGGGAATTGTGCTTCGCTGACACGGTCCTGCTGGCGGACCCCGTGCTGGTGCCGGTGGATCCGGCTGCACGTTTTCGAGGGGTCCAGCTGATCCGTGAATTGGCTCCGCATGCGGTGCTCACCGACAGCGTGGGCGATGTCCGCACCGGCAGTCACGGTCTGGCCGACGCTACGGCACGGACCGTGCCCGGTGTGGTGTGGACAGCAGGGGAATCCTCGGGGCCGTTCACCACCGTTGTCCAGCGGATTGAACGTCCCCTGCACCCGGAGCGGTTCCGCCATGCCCTGGCGGCCCTGGCCCAGGCCTGCTGCTGGCTCCGCGGAAGGCTGTGGGTGGCATCAGCGCCAGGCTGCAGAATCACCGTGCAGGGCATCGGTCCCCGGGTCTGGCTGGAAAACACAGGTCCCTGGCAGGCCGAACGGAAATCGCTGCCCTTTGTCTCCCAATTGACCGGTCAGGACATGGGCGAATGGCACCCTGAGTACGGAGACCGCGGCACGGTCCTGGCCTTCACCGGCGATGACATCGATGCCGCCGAGATCGCCGAGCTGCTTGGTGCCTGCGAACTGTCCGAGGCGGAGATGGTGGCCGCCGCTGACTCATTTCCCGACCCTTTTCACCTCAACGAAACAACCGACACCTCACAAAGGAGCAACTCATGAAAGTACGGAACTCGCTGCGGGCCCTGAAGAAAATACCGGGCGCACAGATCGTCCGCCGCCGCGGGCGGACCTTCGTCATCAACAAGAAAAACCCCCGAATGAAAGCCCGCCAGGGCTAATCCTGGCGCGCGCTCACGAAGGGCAGAGGCTGCTGACAGAGTGTGGCCCTGTACCTGGTGCCTGTTCCGGCACTGAGGCAGCGCCTTACATCTCCGCAGGCCTTAGTCGCCGGCAGCCATGGGCGTTGCCGTCATGGTCAGCACGAATGCTGCTGACCGGCGCGGTTGGTCCGGGCCGGGGATTGCCCTTCGACGCCGCCGGCCGGAGTGCTGCAGCTTCTTCCCTGCCACTTGCCTGGGGGAGGGGCTCACACGCCACCAGGGCGGGCGGGCAGCAGCTTTCGCCTTTCCATGCGTCCCGGCCCTCCTTGGGTGCTGCCGCGGCAATGATGAGCGCAGCCACCGGACCAGCCCAGCGTGCTGTTCAGGACCAGCCCGAGCAGCAGGACCCCTGATAGGTAGGTGCACGACGGGGTCTGGCGCGAATCGGCAACAGCTGACCGGCAGCCCAGCTCCCGGCCCGCCCGGCGCTGCGCCAGCGACAGGAACGGCATCACCGCCAGGCTCGCGGCCGCAAGGACAATGCCCACAGCAGAGTGCTCCGCTTCGGCGGCAGTACATCAAGCACTGTATTCAGAAAGCGCTGTATCGTTTGGTGCGGGGCCACCGCCTGTTAAGTATGAGGAGTCAGCACCTTGCCTAAGAGCAAAGTCCGCAAGAAAGCCAAAGTGAAGATCAGCCTGGAACGCCAGGGGTCTTCTGCAAAGACCAGCGCCTGCGCGGACAGCTGCTGCCCGCCCCAGCCCAAGGCCTAGGAAGGACGCGCTCCTGTGCCTGACAGTAGCGCGTCCAACCGGAATCACCTACGGTACGCTGTCCGTTTTTCTGCCGCTTCAGAATCTTCCCGGTAGGCAGGATACAGGCGTTGACCGGCGGTGTGCTTTTTAGGCTTAGGCGAAGGCTTTGAGCCTTTCGGCGTCTTTTTTATTTGTGCCCAGCGGAATGCTGCGGTGGGTCACAGCCCTGGCGAGGCCGCTGTCGTGAGTGACGAGGACCAGCGCGCAGTCCTGGCGTTCCACTTGTTCCATGAGGCAGGTCATGGTTTCACACTGGGTGATGAGGTCAAGGCGTGAGGTGGGTTCGTCGGCGAAGACCAGGGCCGGTTCCAAAAGCATTGCGCGGATAATGGCCAGGCGTTGGAGTTCCCCGCCGGAGACCTGCCCGGGTGTGCGGGTCAGCAGCGCCGGTGCAAGGCGCAGTGAGGCCATGAGTTCTTCCAGGCGTTCCGAGTCCAGGCGGTGGCGTCGGATCAGGTCGCCAAAGGAATTTTTGAGGGACACCCTGGCTGGGAAGGCCAGGGCGGGGTCCTGGTATAGCTTTTGCAGCCGGCCGCCTTGCAGTACGTCGGAGTGCTGGATCTTTCCGGCATCCGGGGGCAGCAGGCGTAGCAGCACGTTGCCCAGCGTTGTTTTGCCGCTGCCGCTCGGTCCGCTCAGCGATACCCGTTCCCGTGCATGGACGCTCACGTCCAGTCCGGAGAAGAGCTGCTGTTTTCCGAAGGCTTTTGACAGCCCTTCGCCGCGGATAAGAGCCGGACTTGTTGATCCCTCGGGTGCTGGTGCTGCGACCCAGGAGTGGCGCCAGTTGGAGGGTTCAGCTGCGAGCAGCCGCCGGGTGTAGGGGTGGGAAGGATCATTGAGGACTTCCCGGGCCGGTCCCTGTTCGATGACGTGGGCGTTCTGCATGACCAGGACATCCCCGCCAAGCTTGCGGGCGAGTTCCAGATCGTGGGTAATGGTCAGCAGGATCCCGCCGCCGCTGACGTGCCGCTGTAGCAGTGCCGCCAGCTCATTCCGCGCACCCTCGTCCAGCCCTTTGGAGGGCTCATCCGCTATCAGGAGTTGAGCCCCGCCGATGGTGGCGGCAGCGAAGGCCACCCGCTGGGCCATCCCGCCGGAGAGCGTGTGCGGGAAGGCGCTGGCCGCTCGGGCCAGGCCCAAAGCGCCCAGCAGTTTTCCGGCGGCGGCGCGGCCGCTTCTTTTATCTGTCCTGAAACCGGTGGCCGCTTCGGCGACCTGTTCTCCGGCCCGCATTGTCGGGTCAAGTGCGAGCATGGGTTCCTGTGGCAGCATGGACATGACCGGGCCCCAGAGCCTGCGCCTGTTCCTGGGGTCGGCCAGGTCGTAGGTGTGGCCGTCCAGGGTGAGGTTTCCCCGTGCTGCGAGGTTTGGCGGGAGCGTACCCATGATCGCGTGGGCGAGCAGCGATTTACCCGAGCCGCTCTCACCCACGATTGTGACGGGGTGCCCCGGCACAAAGTGCAGGTCGGCGGCTTCCACCAGCGTCGTTTGGCCGTGGGTTACCACGAGGTTTTTCAGGCGCAGTGTCACGGGCGGGACTCCTTGTTTCGCAGGCCGAGGAGCCCGGTGAGGATGGTGACGAGGACCAGGACGGGTGCGAGGGACATCCAGGGCGCCTCATGGTAGTAGGGGAAGGCTTCGGTGACCATCTGCCCCAGTTCCGGTGTGGGTGGCCGGACGCCGACACCGACAAATCCGAGGGTGGACAGGGCCAGGATTGAGGAGCCGAGCCCGAATGTTGCCATGGTGGTCAGCAGGGGCCGCAGTTCGGGCCAGAGGTGCCGGCGCACGATGTGCACGGATCCGAGTTTGAGTAGCCCGGCTGCCTCGACGGCAGGACCGGCAAGTAACAGTCCGCTGCGCGAGCGGATCATCCGGAAGTATTCCACCCATTGGGCAAGGGCGAGCCCAACATACAGTGACCACAGTTCACCGTTGGCAAGCGCTGAGAAGATCAGGACCACCAGGAGCGCCGGAAGTGAGATGAAAGCTTCGGAGAGCCCGTGGAGGATAGTGTCTGTCCATCCTCCCCGCCAAGCGGCGGTGATGCCCGCGAGTGTTCCGAGCAGCAGCGCGGTTCCGACGCACAGCAGGGCCATCAGCAGGGACAGCTGGGTGGCGTGGGCCAGTCGGGCGATGACGCTCCGGCCCAGGTGGTCCCTGCCCAGGGGTTCTTGGAGGCTGGGAGCGTCCAAGAACCGGGACAGGTCCTGGGCTGCGTGATCGGGCCAGGCCAACGGGCCGGCCAGTGCAAAGAGCACCAGCGCGGCCAGCAGCACCGCCGAGGCGCGCTGTGCCCAGGTCAGGGACGGAAACCAGCCCCTCGGAGCAGGGGTCAGCACCTCTTGCCGCTCCTGATTCCTGTCCGTGCTGAACTGGTTGGCGATGGGGGCTGTCACAGGACCACCTCCCGGCGGCGGGGACGGGGGTCGATGGCGGCAGAGCCCAGGTCAACGGCCGTGTTCAGTACAACGACGAGGAGGGCCAACGCCACGGCGGTGGCCTGGATCATGGGAATGTCCCGCCAAAAAATGGCGTGCACGAGCGCGTGTCCCAGGCCCGGCCAGGCAAAGAGGCTTTCAACAATGACGACCCCTTCGATGAGGATCAGCACCTGGACGCCGAGGTAGGCGATCAGAGTCACTCCCGTATTGCGCAGGATGTGCCGGAAGAAGACCACACGTCCGCTGAGGCCTTTGGTCTGGGCGAAGTGGACGTATCCGGATTCTCTTACCTGAACGACGGTGTCGCGGGTGACCCGGGCAAAGAGCCCGGAAAGCCCCACCGCAAGGGTCACAGCCGGAAGCACGATGTTGGTCGCTTCGCCGTGGCCCGCAGCCGGCAGCACCCCGAGGTGGACGGAGAAGACCAGGATCAGGACCAGCCCGAGGAGGAACGGGGGCAGTGCGCGTGCGCCGGAGACCCAGAGGTTGGTGATCCGGTCCAAGGCTCCGCCGGGTCTGCCGGCGGCCAGGGTTCCGGCAGTTGCGCCTGTCACGAAGGCGATGGCCAGGGCCACTACGGCGAGCTGGATGCTGCTGGAAAGATAGAACGCCAGCTCGCCCGCGACATCTCCTCCCGTTACCAGGGAGGTGCCGAGGTTGAAGGTGAATAGGTCTGTCAGCCAGTCGAAGAGCTGCTGCCAGAGTGGCCGGTCCAGTCCCAGTTCAGCGCGGACGCTGTCCGCCGAGACTGCGGTGACCTGGTCGTAACCGTAGCGGCCAGCGGCGATGCGGAAAGCGATGTCTCCAGGCAGGTTCTGCACAATGACGAAGCACGCGGTGGAGACCAGCAGTACAACGGCGACCGCTTGTACTGTGCGCCGGCGAAGGATGCGGGCGGCAGGGCCGGAAGGAATACGCAGCCCCGCGGTGGGTGGTTCCATGGACGTTTTCCCCCGTCTCTACTTGGACCAGGCGAGGTCGCTCAGCCGCCAGGAACGCTCGAGAGGATCCAGGACGAGGCCCTCGACCCTGTCGCTCACTACGGCGCTCTGCCGGTACCAGGCCACAGGGATCACGGGCAATTCGTTGTGCAGGATGTCGGTGACCGTGCGCCGGTTTTCCTCGCTGCTGCCGGCATCGGTGCCGGTGGACATGGCGTTCAGTGTCGAGGTCAGATCTGCATTGTTCCAGCCCATGGCGCCGTAGTCGGCGCCGCCGGGCCTGAAGTCCTCGGTGAGGGTTACCAGCGCGTCGGGCACAAGTGCGTAATTGCGCGAGTACAGTGCCAGTTCCAGCGAACCGTCCTTGTGTCCGGCGGGAATCTCGCTCGAATTCCCGACCTTAACGTCCAGGGCGATTCCCACCTCTTTCAGCTTCGCCTGGATGGCGGTTGCAAGCAGCGGCAGTTCCGGGCGGTCAGGGAAGGTGCGCAGGCTGACCGAGAACTTTTTCCCCTCGCGCTCAAGGATTCCGTCGGCTCCGGGGGCCCAGCCGGCCTCGGCCAGCAGCTTCTTCGCTTCGTCGGCGTCATGGGCCAGCGGCGTGACATCATCCTGGTGCCACTCCGGCAGCGAGGGCGGGAACAGCTGGCTGGCGGCCATTTCAGGGTCTCGAAGCAGCGCAGTTGCCATCGCTTCGCGGTCCAGGGCCAGACTCAGGGCTTGACGCACGCGGGAATCACCCAGGAATTCGTGTGCGGCGTTTACCTTCATCAGGATGGTCCTGGGAAGAGTTACCGCCGCGATATCCAGTTTGCCGGCCTGCTTGATCCGCTGCAGGCTGGTCGGGTCCATCCCAAACGTGACGTCGGCCTGTCCGCTTTCGGCTAGCAGCGCACGGCTCTCGGCCCTGCCCACCGCCTGGTAGTGGACCTCCGCAATCTCCGACTTTTCGTCCTGCCACTGCTCAGAGGCAGCCAGTTCGATGGTGGCCGGCTGCTCCAGCCGCGTCACCTTGTAGGGACCGGAGCCCACTACCTCGGTGACTGACCGGTCGGCAGCGTACGAGCTGGGGGCAAGAATCTGTGTGCTGGTGTGGCCAAAGACGGCGGGCAGCGGGGCGTACGGCTCCATCAGGTCTACCCGGACTGCCCCATCCTCGGCCGTGATGGACTTGACCGGAACCGTTGCAAGGGGGCTTGCCGCCTTGGTCCGTGCGGTCTCCAACGCGCCGACAACGGAATCAGCTGTGACCGCGGTCCCGTCATGGAAAGTGGCACCCTCGCGTAGCGTGAATCGCCAGGAAAGATTATCCGGAGAGGCCTCCCAAGCCGTGGCCAGCCCAGGCTGCAGCGCCCCCTGATTGTCTGCATCCACCAGGGTCTCAGCCACCTGCAGGCGGGTGAAGAATCCTCCGCTGGTGGAGGGGTCAAGGCTGTGAAGCTCAAACTGCCCAACTACCTTCAGCGGCTGCTGAGCAGCCTGGTTCTTTGCCGGGTTTTCCCCGGCGCATCCGGCCATCATCAATACGGTGGCAGCTGACGCCCCGGCCATTCTTATCCTGCGCCCAAGCATGGGTCTGCTCCTTTTTAGTTGCCAAGTTTTAGTTCCCACGCGCTATTCTAGTTGCGAGTGATTATCATTACCAAAACTGGTGTTACTTGTTTAGGTCTGCCCAGGGGCAGCGGGTGAAGAAATCTCCGGGGGGCGCTACCAACCAAGACGAGCCTTGGTTGGCTGTGACTTCCTGAACGTGCTCATGGATGGCGAACCTCATAGATATCTTGGCGCCTCCGAACCGCAGTCTTTCGACCGCGTCGAACAACCTTCGATGACGTCCGAAAACTTCTGTGCTGCATAATTCCAGCCCAACTAGGGCGCTGATTGGAGTGGTCAGCGCTTGTCGTCCCGCGCTTCGCCGGCCCACGGGCCCGACGCGATAACTGCTTCACCCTGACGGATCAGTCTCATCTCCGACCGCGAGGACGGGCTGGGGGTGATGCCCGGCGGGGTCTGTCAGTACACGCCAACCCCTAATCTCCGGGCATTTCTCCCGGTGGGCAACAGGGAGGGGAAGTTCGGCTTCTCTGGCGGTCACTCCAGGATGCCGCTGCCGGGAAAGCTGCATGTTTATTGCACAATGCCGAAACCTGCGGCAGCGTAGATTCCGTCGATGACCTTCATGTTGGAAAGGCTGTCGGAGCCCTCAGTGAGCAGCTCCTGGCCCGACTTAAGACCATGGACTACGGCCTCCAGTTGATGGTCGTAGGTCTCAAGGCCACGTACGGTCCACGTACGGTCCAGCCCGTTATGGCTCTGGGTGACGGAGTGTCCTTTGGAAGGAAAGACCAGATTCTTGACGACGAGTTTCCCTTCTGTACCGACCACTTCGAGGGATGAGTTCAGGTGGCCGGGCTCTTCCAGCATTGCTGATGTGATGAGCGCTTTTGCTCCTGAGGGAAACTGGAGGTCGGCCGTTACGCTCAGGTCCGCGCCAAGGGGATTGAGCGTCCCGCTGGCTCGGACTACCTTTGGTTCTTCGCCCATAAATGCCCGCACCCAGTGAACCGGGTAGCAGCCGAGGTCCATCAGCGGTCCGCCTCCCAGTCTCGGGTCGTGTCGCAGCGACGCGGGATCGAAAGGATTCGAGCTGGAAAAGTCTGCGCTCAGTGTCAAAACCTCGCCGAGCCCGCCGGAGGCCTTGACGGCATCGAGTTCCGCGCTGAGGGGGTGGTAGCGGTCATGAAAGGCTTCGATGAGGCGGCAACCTGTCGATTGCGCAGCCTCCAGCATTTTTGCAGCCTCATCCGCATTCATTGCGAAGGGCTTCTCGCAGAGCACGTGCTTTCCTGCCTCCAAGGCGGCGATCGACCACTTGGCGTGCTCGGAGGGTGGCAGCGCGTTATAGACCAAATCAATGCCGGGGTCGGACATCAAAGAGGAGTAATCGCCGTAAAAACGGTCAATCCGGTGGTGGTTTGCAAACTGGTGTGCAGACTCTGCACGGCGGGAGGCTACAGCGACGACCTCTACGTCAGTTCGCCGCCTGGCTGGCCGGATGACCGCCGCAGGCGCTATACCCGATGCGCCCAAAATTCCGATTCTTAACATTGCATGTCTCCTTGCTGGGGCGCCAGAACGGCAGTCTATTCGCGTCAAGTTGTACGAGCATCCCCATCATGCGAGCCGGTGCCTACCGGACACGGTGAAGCTGCATCTGCCACCCGCCCCGAGTTAGAGCAGCGGAAGGTCGAGGGGAACAACGGCGGCACTCGCGGCAGCAGCGGGCGTTGACCTCGATGCATTCAGCGTATATAGTTCAGGCCATAAACTAAAGCTGGTAGGGCGTTGCAGAAGGATATCGGCCAGGCCAGGCGGCCTCGCGGATGCCAGTGCCGTATCGGTGGGCGGCGAGAACAACACCCGGAGCTCGAGGCGTCCTGAAACCCATCAGCGAGGCCGGCGAGGAAATCCAGCTGAGGGTGCCGGAGAAATACTCATCCATGTGCCAACCCCGTACCCCCATCTAGGAGACATCATGAAGGTCCTCATCACTGGCGCTCATGGAAAGGTCGGTCGTGCCGCTACTCAGGCGATGATCGACGCCGGACACGAAGTACTCACCACCGATCTCACTCGTCCCGGCTTCGAGCGCAAGCCTGAAGGCACCCCGAAGTACACGATGGCCGACCTCACCGATGCAGGGGAAGCCTACGCCGTCGTCCGCGGAGCGGATGCCGTCGTACACGTCGCTGCAATCCCCGAACCGACGGGTAACCCGCCTCACGTCGTATTCCAGACCAATCTCATGGCGACCTTTAATGTCCTTGAGGCGGCCATACAATTTGGCGTGAAACGCTTCGTTTTCATCTCCAGTGAGACGGTCCCGGGGTTCTTCTTTCCCGAGCGCGGATTCCTCCCTGACTACGCACCCGTGGACGAGGAGCACCCGATCCGCCCGCAGGACCCCTACGCGCTCTCCAAGCACTTCGGCGAGCAGCTGATGGACGCCGCAATCGCCCGGTCCGACATCCAGTGCATCTCCATCAGGCCCAGCTGGGTCCAGTTCGAAGGCAACTACGAGAATAACCTCGGACCGCAGATCCGTGATGCATCGGTCCTCAGCCCCAACCTATGGAGCTACGTCGACGCCTACGACCTCGCCGATGCCATCGTCCTGGCCGCCGAGTCAGACCTACCCGGACATGAGGTCTTCTACATCGCTTCCCCTGAGAATGTAGGCGGGCACGACTTCGCTGAGGTCCTGAACAAGTACTACGGTGACACAATCGAACTGCGCGAACTACGCCGTACCGATGCTTCGGGGATCTCAAGCGCCAAATCCCAACGGATGCTGGGCTGGACGCCGAAGCGATCCTGGCGTGACTACCTCGATGCCGAAGGACATAAGCTCAACCAGTAACTAGAGGGAAAGAGCGGGAGCCTCTCCAGCCCTTTCCCTCTCGCAATGCGCTCATCAGCCCTGGGACTTTCTGGTGGCCGGTGTGGGCCCCTGCCGGGACTTTCTGAATAACGGCGGGTGGGGTCCGGTCTGATCCGAAAGGAGACGGCCGTGCCAGAGTCCACGACCGAGATGACAGGGGGCGATGATCGATCCTGTGACGGGAGAGATCATCGATCAGAAGGAGCTTGCGGAACGGTTGCTCGCGCAGGCCGGGGAACAGGGCGTGAGCCTGGTGGGCCCAAGTTTCATGGCCCGTCCTGACCATCCAAATGGCGGGGACTTACCAGGTGCAGTGTATGCCCGCCCGCGGGAAAGCAGGAGGGGGTAAACGGCCAGGGTGCGCCACTGACCACCGCACGCACGTCACCCGAACACACAGGAGAACGATGCAGCACTGGCGGCACCCATTTACGCGCAGTCGCGCAGCACGTGCGCTCGCCAGGATCCCATCCTGGGCCTATTCGTGGGCGAGTGCTTTCGTGGCCAGCACATCGTTCATGCGCTGGGTCAGATTCCGGACGCTGCAGGGCTTGCCGAGCAGGTCGTCTATCCCGGCGGTACGGTATTGGTCTGTGACTATCTGGGGTTGGGCGGTGAGCATGAAAATGTGGGCGGTGCTGGTTTCCCTGATACGCCGGGCTACTTCCAGTCCGTCAATATCCGGCAGTTCGTAATCCAAAATGATCACGTCGGGATGATACTCGCCCACGGACGTGATGCCCGACAATCCGTCCTCGGCCAGATGAACGGCGGTACCTGCCCATGGGCAGACACGCAGGAGCAGTTTCCGGATGTCTTGGTCGTCTTCTATGAGCGAAACGGGACTACATCGCTGCTGGCGCCGTTGAGGTAACCGCAGGATGAAGAAGGCCCACCGGTGGGGGACCGATGGGCCTTCCTCAACTGAGGCCACCCGCCCCGGATGCTGTCATCGACCGGAACCTTGGCGAAACCTCGACACACTTCTGCAAGAGGGCTGGAACCTCATAGCCCCATGCAGTAGCAAGTTCTGATGCACGTCAGGAAAACACAACTGGACGTCAACTGCTCAGCGGACCTTCGCCTTAGTCACGGTGATCGTGATGGCGTCCGTGACGGCGTCGGGGCTGACACCGTTGGTGGCGGTCACCCTGAACGTGAACTTGCCGGCCTTGGTTGGGGTTCCGGACAGGACTCCGGTGGTGGGGTTCAGGGTTAGGCCTGCAGGCAGTGCACCGGAAACCTCGAAGGTTGGAGCCGGGGTACCCGTAGCGGCGAACGTGTAGCTGTAGGCGGTCCGCGTGTTCGCCTTGGTCGGTGGCGTGGCGGCGGTGAACACCGGTGGTGCCGCGTTCACGGTGATGACGGACACCGTGTTGGAGAAGGTGTTGACGACATAAACTCTCGACCCGTCCGGGGCGACTGCAACACTGCCCGAGCCCCGCTCGACCGGCACCGTGGAGGTCACCGTGCCGGATGCCACGTCGATGACTGACACCGTCTCATCAGAGTTGGCGACGTAGACAGCCGACCCGTCCGGGGTGACCGCAACACCGACCGGGCTCAACCCAACCTGGATCGTGGAGGTCTCCGCACCGGATGCCACGTCGATGACCGACACCGTGGAGCTCTCGTTGTTGCTGACGTAGGCTGTGGACCCATCCGGGGTGAACGCAATACCGGCCGGAGACGGCCCCACGTTGATCGTGTCGGTCATCGTTCCCGAGGCGACATCAATGACCGATACCGTGTTGTAGTCCTGCCCGTTGGTGACGTAGGCCGTCGACCCGTCCGGGGTGAACGCAACGGCGCCTGGATACGGCCCTGCCGCGATTGCGGTCGTCATCGTGCCCGACGCCACATCAATGACCGACACCGTGTTGGTGTCGCCGCTGGTGACATAAGCGATCGATCCATCCGGGGCGAATGCAAGGGTGAGCGGCAGGGACCCGACAGGGATGCTGGACGTCATTGTCCCCGACGCCACATCAATGACGGACACCGTGTCGGACCCGGTGCTGGTGACGTATGCCGTTGACCCGTCCGGGGTGAACGCAACATCGATGGGGAACGGCCCTACCGCGATTGAAGAGGTTATCGTTCCCGAGGCGACATCAATGACGGACACTGTGTCGGAATCGGTGTTGGTGACGTACGCTATGGACCCGTCCGGGGTAAACGCAACGTTACTGGGGTTTGGGCCGACCTGGATCGTGGAGGTCGCCGTGGCGGCAGCAATTGCCGGGACATTGCCCGCCAGCATGAGGGCCGCCAGGAAGGTACCGATCATGGCCGCACGCCGGCCGCGAAGGCGGGCAGCGCACGATCGCCGCGCGGAAAGGCGTTTTCCGGAGTGCTGTGTTTTGTTGGCTTGGGACGAAGGCCGATCCAGGTATGGCCGGGACAATGTATTTGATAGCTGCATTCTGGTTCCCCCTACGAATGGAAAGCGAATTCTGTTGTGGCGCGTTTTTTGCGGCCTTCGGAAGATCACCTGCCGTCGTTGACGGACGGAAATCGTCTCGGCGCAGCACTGCGCCAAGAACAACGGGTGCCGGCAGGCCCCCTCATAACGACTCGCCGAAACAACGGCTCAAGCCGGAGCTTATCGACCCGGTGAACCTGCCGTCACCATTAGCCGGTACCTGTCTTTTGCGTTGGAGCTACCTGTTTATTGCGCACGAGAAATTGGGCGGCTTGCCACTAATGGAAATTCTCAAGCACGGTGCATGACGATCACGAATCGAGTTCCTTACCCGTTCCTTTCTCATACGTATTCAGCGTGTTCACCTTTTTATATACAGCCCGGCGGTCAGGTCTTGGTCAGCATCTGGATTTGGGGGTGCACCATTCGAAAGCACATTGGCCGCATGCTCAAGCGGGGCGACAATTAGCGATGCCCGCGATCGGACGAGCAGTCTCAGCCGCGGTGCTGCTCGTCGTTGGGGCAGGACTGGCGCTGCTCGCTGTGCTGGCTCTGGGGCAGCGGCCTCAGGCGCAATTCCAGTCGACTCCGCAGTGCATGATCGAGGGCACGGACGAGCCCATGGCCAGCGCAGATCGTGAGTCCCAGCAGGTGTAATTTCAGGGGTGGCGGCGGCTGTACCCGCTGGTTTGTCCTCTCGGCAGACGCCGTTGTGTTGCAGCACTATCGGGCAGTCCTGCCAGCCGCCGGCTGGGAAGTGGTCGAGGATGACGGGCGCCGCCTGGGGGCCCAGCGTGATGGCCTGGCGTTAGAGGCGATGCCCTGCCTTGGAGGCGGTCTGTTTGGGCCGGAAGCGAGGGAAACCGCGCGTTCGGACAGGGAACGGTTATCCCTCCGGGTTCAGTCATATGTGCTTCACACCACTGAAAACGACGACAACCAACTGAAACTCCCCCCAGCTCCGACACTCCTGCTCGGCACATAGCAAGGCAGGGGAGCGAACGCGCATGAGCGTGCCTGGGACAACGCTCAGTCCCGTTATGCCATATCCTTTGCGGCCCCGGGCCTCGATCGTCGGCCCTGCGAGCTTCACACCTCCGCGGCAGGAACATCGGGAAACCCGTTCCATACCTTGCGGACTCAGCTTGGCCTTCGGGCCCGTGGGGCCGGGTGGCCCCGCGGCGTCTGTCTCGCCGTCGCGGATCGCTGTAGGCACCACGCGTCCTTAAACCCAGGGGCCCTGGCGGCACGGTCACGTGGTGCCGTGCCGCCAGGTAGGGCCGGTGTTACTGAGCCCGTTTAGCCCTTTGGGACTCCCGGCTGAATGTCAGGCGTGGAGTGCTGCCTGAGTTGTTGCGCCCGCGACGGCCACCGTTGAGCCGCTTTGGGCGGACTCGATGCATGCAAGTGCGATGGCAAGGGCGCGGCGGGCGTCCGGGAGCCCTGGCGTGAGCGGAATGCCGGAGTCCGGGGCGGCTTCGCCGTCACGGCGGCTGCGGACGTGCTCTGCGAAGTCAGCCAATTCGTCACGGTAAGCGTCAGCGAACAGTTCGATGTTCAGACGGGGGGTCTGAGCGGAGAGGCCGTCCGCTCCGTAGCGCACGGCGGCCGTTTCGGTGGCCCGGCCGGCTTGGACCATTCCGAGGGAGCCGTAAACCTCGCCGCGTACGTCGTAGCCGTAGAGAGCGGAGAAGTTCGCCTCGGCGACAGCGATCGCGCCGTTGCTGTAACGGATCGTGACGACAGCCGTGTCGAGGAACCCTGCGTCTTTGAAGGAGGGTTCGACGAGAGCGTCTGCGGTGACATGGACGCTCACGGGCTCTGCTGTGGGGTTGTACCAGTTGAGCGCATCAAAGTCGTGGATCAGGGTTTCGAGGAAGATGGTCCACTGGGGGATCCGTGCCGCGTGCGGGATGCTTCCGTTGCCGGGGTCACGGGTGACCGAGCGCAGCAACTGCGGGGTACCCACGGTGCCGGCTTCGATGTCACGGCGGCTAGCCAGGAAGTCGGCGGCGTAGCGGCGGTTGAAGCCGATTTGCCAGTGGACGCCCGCTGCGGCGACGGCGTCCTCTACCTGGGCCAGTTCCTCTAGGGTGAGCGCTCCGGGCTTTTCGCAGAAAACGTGCTTGCCGGCGCGGGCAGCGTCGATTGACAGCTGGGCGTGGAAGCGCGCCGGTCCCGCGATGACGACGGCGTCGATGTCGGGATCTGCCAGCAGGTCGGCTGGGTCCGTGGTCACGTTGGAAACGCCGAGCTCGGCGGCGAGTTTTGTAGCGGGTTCAACCGCGGGGTCCGCGATCGCCGCCAAGGCTGCTCCGGGGATCTTCTCGGCCAAGCTGCGGGCATGGTAGGCGCCCATCCAGCCGGCGCCGATGAGGCCAACCTGGACCGGCCGTGGCCGCGCTGATTCGACAGTGAAGTAGGTCATTGGGGTGTCCTTTCAAGAGTGTTGGCTGGTTGATCCAGCCTTTTCTGGTCTGTGGTGCCAGGGGCAGTGCCGGGCGCCCAACGGAGTAGGCACGGAAGGCGGAGTAGGCACGGAAGGCGGCCGATGAGCAGCCGCCCGCGTGGTCAGAGGGAGAGTTCCACGCCGGAGCCGGCAAAGGCCCGACGGAAGGCTTCCAGGGCGACGAGGGAGTCAGCTTTCGCCCAGCCCTCCAGCGCGACGACTCCGGTGTAGCCGAGGGCTCCGAGCGCACGGGAAATTGCCGGGTAGGCGATCTCGCCAGTGCCTGGCTCGAAACGGCCTGGCACATCCGCGACTTGAATCTCTCCTATCAGAGGCAGTGCGCGGGTAACGAGGTCGATCAGGTTACCTTCACCGATCTGGGCGTGATACAGGTCCAGATTCAACCGCAGGTAGGGGCTATCCACGGCTTCGACAAGCGCAATGGTTTCCGCTGCCTTGGCAAACGGCGTTCCAGGGTGATCCACGGCCGTGTTCAGGTTTTCGAGGGTGAAAACGCGGTTTTGCTTTTCGCCGAGCTCCGCGATCCGCTTGAGCGTATCGGTTGCGCGGATCCAGTCCGGTCCGCTGGTCGATTCGACCGGCTTAACGGGAAGGCCTTTGCCGTCGAGTCCGGTACCGTGCAGATTTAGACGGGGACTGTCCAGGACCTCCGCCGCCTGCAGCGACTGCTCTGCCGTCCGGACCAACTCATCGGCCCCCTCTTTGTCGACAAGGTCGCCGCTGATGTAACCGGTCATCGACGAAAAAGTCGCACCAGAGGCGGCTAACGCTTTCAGGTCCTTCGCGGTCCAGTCCCAGATTTCCACTTGGAAACCCAGGGAGTCGATCTTCCTTACCCTTTCCAGGAAGGGCAGATCAGTGAACAACATTTCCGCCGAAGCGGCCAGCGTGATCCCGTTGGGGTTGAGCGCCACGCTCATGCGATACCTCCATTGCTACCGGCCGCCAGAGGTCATCTTTTGACCGCGGACCTGCCTCGTCAACAAACACTAGCACGTGCTAATTGTCACGTGCTAGTGTGGTGCAAAACTCATTGTCAGGACAAAGGAGTCTGTTGTGTCCACTATCGACCACACGTCGACAACCAGCGGATTGCGCTCGGCGCTCCCGCCCCTCACGCCCGGCCCGTACCGTAAGCGGCTGGGCCTAGTAGCCCTTATCGCGACGTTCGGGGGCTTGCTCTTCGGTTACGACACGAGCGTACTCAACGGGGCCCTTCACCCGATGAGCATTGAGCTCAACCTCAACGCCTTCACTGAGGGAGTCGTAACGAGTTCACTGTTGTTCGCCGCCGCGGCCGGAGCCGTCAGCGGCGGTCGGCTTTCCGATGCCTGGGGCCGGCGCAGGGCGATCCTGCTGCTTTCATCCCTGTTCTTCGTCGGCGGCCTGGTCTGTGTCTTTGCACCGGACTTCACGGTCATGGTGATCGGCCGCGCCATCCTGGGCTTGGCCGTGGGCGGCGCGTCGACCGTCGTGCCCGTCTACCTGGCCGAACTCGCACCCTACGAGATCCGCGGCTCACTTGCCGGACGCAACGAGCTGATGATCGTAACCGCCCAGCTTGCCGCCTTCATCATCAACGCCATCATCGGCAATACCTGGGGAGAGGTCCCCGGTATCTGGCGCGTCATGTTGTCCATCGAAGTCATTCCCGCCACGGCGCTGTTTATTGGCATGCTGCGCGTGCCCGAGTCACCGCGCTGGCTGGTGGAAAAGGGGCGCCACCGGGAAGCACTTAAGGTGCTCCAGGCGCTGCGTCCCGCCGGCCGTGCCGAAGCTGAAATCGCAGAAATTGAATTCCTTGCCAAAAAGGAAAGCGAGCAGTTTCAGTTCAACTGGCGTGGCATCCTGTCCAACAAATGGCTCCTTCGGATTCTGCTCATCGGCATCGGCCTGGGCGTATTCCAACAGCTGACGGGCATCAATTCCATCCTGTACTACGGGCAGACCGTACTCATCGACGCCGGGTTCTCGGCGAACGCAGCCCTTGTCGCGAACGTCGCCCCGGGCGTAATCGCAGTGGTCACCGCAGTCATTGCCCTTCGCATGATCGACCGCTTCAGCCGCCGCAAGACGTTCATCCTTGGCTATGCCCTCACGGCACTCTGCCACGTCCTCATCGGCACCGCCTCCCTGCTGCTGCCCGCAGGTAACCCTGCCCGTCCGTTCGTCCTCCTCTTCCTGATCGTCGCCTTCGTGGGCTCGATGTCGCTGTTCCTGAACGTCGCCACGTGGGTGACTCTGTCTGAGATCTTCCCGCTGCGGATGCGCGCCTTCGGGATGGGCGCATCTGTGTTCATGCTCTGGATCACAAACGCATTCCTGGGCCTGTACTTCCCGACGATTATCGGCGCCATAGGCATCTCCGGTTCCTTCTACTTTTTTGCAGCCCTCAACGCGGTCGCCCTCGTGTTCGTGTACAGGCAGGTACCTGAGACCCGTGGCCGCAGCCTCGAGAAGCTCGAAGAAGACGTTATGACCGGCGCAATCTACAAAGTCGACGCCAAGAACGCACGTTGACACGCAAGCATCAAGACATCAGGAGGCTCCCATGAGCGACACCAAAAGCACCATACACATCGGAACAGCTCCCGATTCCTGGGGCGTCTGGTACCCAAACGACCCGCAGCAGCCTCCATGGGAAAGATTCCTCAACGAAGCACGCGATGCCGGCTACGAGTGGATTGAACTCGGTCCCTACGGCTATTTGCCCACCGATCCGAACCAGCTTGCCGACGAACTTGGTTCCAGGGGGCTCCATCTGTCTGCCGGAACGATGTTCACATCCTTCCACCGTGGCACCGGGGAAGCCTGGAAGACGGCGTGGGAAGAGGTCCAGCAGATCGGCAAGCTCATCTCGGCGCTGGGGGCAGAACATGTAGTGGTGCTGCCAGAGATGTGGGGTGAACCCGAGTTCCAGAACCCCGTTCTCCGGACGCCAGGAGTAGAACAATGGGACCACCTTCGCGAACTTCACAACCAGCTGGGACGTGCCCTCCGCGAGGAATTCGGGCTCAGCCAGCAGTTCCACTCGCACGCCGAGAGCCAGATCGGCACCACCCGCGAGCTGGAGCGGTTCATCGCAGAAACCGATCCCGAATTCGTGGGCATCTGCCTGGACACCGGCCACTATGCCTACTACGGCGGCGACAGCGTTCGGCTGATCCGAAACCACCCTGAACGGATCGGATACCTGCACCTAAAGCAGGTGGACCAAAACCTGATCTTCGACGTGCTGAAGAACGGAACTACCTTCGCCGACGCCGTCCCGCAGGGAATCATGACCGAGCCTCCAAACGGCATTCCGGACTTCGGGCCGGTCCTTGAAGCTGTCGCGGAGCTGGGCAGGGACATCTTTGCCGTGGTCGAGCAGGACATGTACCCGCTGCCCTCGCTGGAAACACCCCTGCCCATTGCCGAGCGAACCCGGAAGCACATCATCTCCTGCTCCAACCTGGCACTCCGTCGATAGATGACGTTTTCGGCAAGGTGCAGCCAAAGCCGCCGGCCCCGTGTACGCAACAGCTGCGGGCAGCAGGTCCACTCTGTCAGGGCCCTTCCAATGAGCCGGAAAAGTTCCCGCAGGGACCAGTTTCGAAGCCCCCGCTCTTTCGACCCCCGGTCGGATTTGGGTCTAAAGGGCCCTCCCACGGGGAGGGCCACTGCTGGTACGCACAACAAGGTGTGGCGTTTCTTTGTGTTCCAGCCAAGGGGCCGAGGGGTCTTCGAGCCGCCGAACCATAGCCGCTGTGGCACGGTCGGTGAGGTCACGAGGTTTGAATCCAACCGTGGTGAGCTGCACGTACGGCAGGCTTGAGAGGGTGCTGTCATCAAAGCCAACCACCGAGATGTCCTCCGGAACCCGGAGCCCGCGTCGCACAAGGGTTCCCAGGACTCCCATGGCACTGCGGTCATTTGCGGCCATAATCGCCGTCGGGAGAGGTTTTCGGTTGAGTATTTCAACCGCCGCCCTGGAGCCGCCCTCCTCCGAGTAGTCGCCTCCAACCACATCCATGTGATGTCCAAGGCCGGCACCAGACATCGCTTGCTCATAGGCGCTGCGGCGAACGGCGCTCCCCGGCCCCTCACCTCCGCTCACGTAAGCAATCCTGGTGTGCCCCAGCCCGATGAGGTGCTCCACCAGCATCCTCGTACCTGCGGCATCATCAACCCGCAGATCGTCATGGGATTCCACGCTCCGGGGACCACCAACCATGATGACCGGAATGTTCGCCGGAAGATCCGACACATGGCTGCCACCTCCTTCGGCTGCCAGGACAAAAAGTGCCTCGATTCGTTGACCCAGCAGCTCGGCAACGACTTTCGACGCGCTCCGTTCCTTCGACAAGGGACCCAAAATAAGCGAGAAACCGTGCTTCTCCGCCGACCCAAAGAGAGCTTCAACCAAATCAACCTCGAACGGCTGGTGCATGGTGAAGAGTACGCCTAAGCGGAAAGTCCGCCGACCGCGCAGAGCCCGGGCGGAGGCATCGGGATAATAGCCGATCTCCTTCGCGGCAGCGAGAACTTTCGCGCGGGTCTCTTCACTTGCCCCCGGAAGGTCACGAAGGACGAGTGAGACCAGCTGCCGGGATACCCCTACATGCTCGGCGAGGGTCTTCATTGTGGGCCGCTCAACGACCCCGGCGTTCCGCGCCCTGGAGGTACCCTCAGGTTGCTCTGTCTGGACGTTCACTTTCACTCCGTGACTCGATCGATTGCTTCCCGCTCCGACTACCTTAGTGAAAATCACGCCCCCGATTCCGGTATTGGTGTCCCCGGCGATCCCATCTGCTGCGCTGCCTCCGCCCACGCCACCGGCGCCCGTGCCGAGCAAACTCAAAAAACTACAAAAACGCCATCAAGGGCTGCTGGAGCTCCGTCGAGGGCAGGCCCGGGCGTTGCCGTTCCCGGCAGCAACTTAATCTTGACACTAGCACGTGCCAATTTTTTTGAACCAACCCTAGTCAGCCGGTTCTAGCCCGTGCTGGTCGCGGCATGATTCCCGGAACGGTTCATGAAGGTCTTCATGCCGGACGTTCTCGAAAGACGCATTTGCCCTTTCCCTGCCAAGTGGGTGTGGACGGTGTCCACACTTATGTCTGCTTTATCGGAGGGACAAAGCATCCCCATCAAGGTTCCCCAGAGCTTCTGCTGGCTTCAGTTGGGCTGGCCGCGTACTGGCCAGTACCAGAAAGTGATGACTTGAAATCAAGGCGTGAAGCGCCGCAGTGTCTCATAGCGGCGGAGGCAGGAACTCCTTTGCAGGCCTTGCGGAACTGATCTCTTCTGGGTGAAACTCATGAGGCGGTGATGTATTGAGTCATTTCTGATCGCAAAGACAAATCAGTGGGAGGGGACGCAATGGTGCGTCCCCGTGTCAGCAGGGGCAACGACGCCTCGCCGAGGATCCCGCAGACCGGGAGGAGCGCTTTGGCCGGAATGTTTGAACTATTTATTGATTCAGAGGCCTCGTTCAGATTTCGTTTAACAGCACCGGATGGCACTGTCATGGCCGTGTCCAAGGCCTTTGATAACAAGAGCGCCGCCGTTGCCGGTATCGCCGCCGTTCGGGAGTATGCAGGCATGGGATTAGTCAGTGACCTCTCTACGGCGGACACAAGGCAGGCGCCGTCAGAGACAAATGATCTCTCAGCTGTTCACGCCACCAGGTTCGGGCGCATTCCAGTAACCGACCTTCATCTGAACGCCAAACCAAGACCGCGCGCCGGTTTCAGTCCAGCCCGCCGGGCCCCTTGGACCCGCATCACATAGCTTCCAGGAATCTGAGTCGGTCTGTGCATACTTGTGCAGGCACGGAGTGCTGGACCCTATTCTGACGGCGTTCGCGTGGTTTCCTGACGTCCGGTTGGGTTGTACCCCGGCTGTCGTCAGTTCAGCCTTGCTTGACTGGTCGCCGGTACACACGCAGTCCGTCGTTGTGCAGGAACAGTGCCCGGCCCTGTCCGCCGTCCTGCTGAAGCCAGAGCATGCTGCCGTCGATGGCGAGCATGTCTATGCGTCCTGTCGCTATGACTCGTCCGTGATTGTGGATCTCTACTTCGTCGGTCCGCGCAAGTGTTGACCAATTGGCAATGGGTCCGGGCGTCAGGAAGCCGGTGTGGGGTTTGAGCGTGCGGGAGCTGGCGTTCATCTCGGTTGTCCTTGATCTCTAGGCGGGCGGTTCGTTGTTCCGAGGCGGATATGGGAGGAGGCAGGGCAACCATTTGGTCACCCTGCCTCCGTTTGCATGCCGCCCTGTCCTCGCGCCCGTCCGTCGGGCTACCTGTTGCGATGGAGTGCGGGAACGGCAGCATGCTTGCCGGACAATGTGTTCCGGCAGTCAAGTAGCGCCGGGTCAGAGTTTGTCGGCCCGAACTGCGAGTACCGGGCAGGTCGCGTCGAGCAGGATACGTTGGACGGTGCTTCCCAGGATGAGTTTGCCCACCATGGACCGGTGTCTCAGTCCAACGACGATCACTTCGACGTTGCGGTCCTGTGCGATCTGGATGACCGCGTCCCCTGGATCGGCCAGGATTGAGGATTCGATGATCAAGCCGAGACCGGATTCGGTCAGTTGGCTCTCCAATGCCCGCAGTTCCTGCTCGTCCAGGTCGTGGTGGCCCCGGCCGATGTTCACGATGAGCAGGTTTGACTTCCGCCGGTGGGCTTCGTTGATCCCCTCAGTTAGCGCCTCCCTGCCTTCGGGGGCGGATGCGTAGGCTACGAGTACCGTCATTTATTCATTTCTCCAATGGCTGTCGGGGTGTTCCGGTGCTAGACGAGGCTGTTAAGCCAGCCCTGCGGGAGGTCAATAGGCAGCAGCGAGGGCAGAGCCACTAGAACGATGTACAGGACGCCGGTGTAGATGATGGTCACCTTAAGCCGGGCCCTTGCGACTATCAGGAGGAAGGCCGGGATGAAGATCGTGACTGCAATCAGGTATCCGAACGCGGCCGTGAGAGCCAGGAAGCCCGTCATCCACAGGAAGGTCTTCAACGCGAACTTTGCGTCAAGAGTCCAGCCTGCCTTCGCGGGCTGTGTTTCACGGATGCCCTCTATCTCCTCGGCCAGGATCTCATCTGCCTTCGGGGTTCTGCCGCGAAGCCTTCTCCGGATCTCAACGAAGAGCAGGATGCCGGAGAAGACCAGGCCTCCGGTGCTCACCAGCTGGGGGACCAGCCTGGCCTCCGGTGAGAATGAAGCGGACGAGATTAGGGCGGCGGCGAAGGCGACGAAGAAGATGCCTGATGCTGCGAGGGACCAGGTTGAATTCTTCAGCGGTGCTTCGTCGTCCTCGGGCTGTTCGTCCCGGTGACCATCGTCAAGGTTGGTGTGTCGGCGGGCGCGGATGAATTTGATGAAGGCCCAGATCATCGGCAGGATCAGGATCGCCAGGAAGACCATGACGCCGGGGCGGGCCATCCAGTCGAATCCTTCGTAGAGGCTGTCGGTGAGGAAGTAGTAGCGTTCCAGCGGGATGGCCAGGACGAAACCTATCAGGAATGGTGCCCTGGGGAATCCTGTCGATTTCAGCAGCCAGCCGAAGACGCCAAGGATGATCATGATCCAGAGGTCGCCGAGCTGGCCGCCTTCCTGGAAGGAGCCCAGGAGCATGATGGCTACAAGGCCTGCTGCCAGGACGGCGAAGGGGACCTTGGTCAGTTTTGCGAGCTGTTTGACGCTGAGGAAGCAGAGCAGCGCGCCAAGGATCGAGGCAATCGCGAAGGACCAGACGATCAGGTACATCAGGTCGAGGTGTTCTGTGATGATCGAGGGGCCGGGCTGGATGCCGTATGTGAGGAGCATGCCCAGGAGCATCGCTGAGGGCACGCCGCCGGGGATGCCGAAGAGGAGGGTGGGGATCAGGTCGCCGGCTTCCACGGAGTTGTTGGCGCTTTCGGGGCCGACGATGCCGCGGGGGTCTCCCTTGCCGAACTGGCGCTTGTCTTTGGCGGTTGCGACGGCCTGGCCGTAGGCCATCCAGGTTCCGGCGGTGGCGCCGACGCCGGGCAGGACGCCTGCCCAGATACCGATGAGCGCTCCGCGGATGACCTGCGTCCAGTGAGTGAGCCATTCCCGGATGCCCTGGCCCCATCCGCCGCCGAGGCTGATGGTTTGCTTTTCGCCGCGACGCTGGCTGGCGCGGGATGCGATTTCGGCCAGACCGAAGATGCCCAGGGCAACAGCGACGAGGGAAAGGCCGTCCCCGAGGAAGAGGCTGCCGAAGGTGAAGCGTTCTTCTGCCGTGGTCGGTGAGGTTCCAACCATGCCCAGGATCAGGCCGAGGAGGCCGGCCGAGATGCCCTTGATGATGTTTCCCCGTGACAAGACTGCCGCTAAAGATACGCCGAGGACGGTCAGCATGAAGAGCTCGGGGCTGGCGAAGGACAGGACGAGGGGCCTGGCCAGCGGGATCGCCAGGGTCAGGCCGACTGCGCCGATGATGCCTCCGGCCATGGAGGAGAGGAACGCAAGGGTCAGGGCGCGTGCTGCCTGCCCTTTTTTGGCCATGGAGTAGCCGTCGAGCATGGTGACGCTGGCGGATGCTGAGCCTGGGGCGCCGAGCAGTACCGCAGAGACGGTGTCTGAGGTGTGGACGACGGCGAGGGCGCCGATGAGGAGCGCCAGAGCCTGGGGCGGTTCCATGCCGAAGGTGATGGGCAGCAGGATTGCGACGGCGCCGGTGCCGCCAAGTCCCGGGATGAGGCCCATGATCAGGCCGGCGACGGTGCCGATCAGGAGCATGATGAGCAGGGAGGGATCAGCGAGGGATGCCAGCGCTGCCATTGCGGAGTCAAGCATGATGGTCCTTATTCAACGTGGATGTTGTATTTGTCCGCGAGCAGCCCTGTGACATAGGACCGGACGGAACTGCTGACTTTGTAGGCGTCCCGGACGCGGTCGGCTACTCCGGGGTCCGCGACGAGGGGGTAACCGCCGAGTACCTTGGCTGCCTTTTCTTGGAAACCTGGGTCGGTGCCGAGCTTCTCGCTGGACTGGCGCAGCAGCTCGTAGGCGTTTTCCGGGGTCTCCTGGGGAACCCAGAGTCCCTTTTGGTAGGTATAGGTCAGCCCGAGCAGGGTCTTGTAGGCCTCGTACTTTTCACCTGACGGCTTCTTTCCGTGGAGCGTTTCGTAGGCTTCAGCAACCGTGGGCACGTCCGGGAAGTTGGGGTCGCGGATGACGTCTCCGGCCTCGTTCAGCTGGCCGAAAGACATCAGGACGACCGCTTTGCCTTCCTTGGCGATGCCGGCGACGGCTGAGCCGTAGGCTGAGGTCGTCTGGTAGTCCAGGTCGATTTCGCCGCGCTGTAGGGCAAGGTTGACCGGGCCTCGGCCTTCGAACCCGAAGGTGCTGGTGACATCCGCTTCGAGCAGGTCGAAGGCCACCAGGGTGGTGATGTCCAGGCCTGTGGCGCTGATCCCGCCGAATTCCAGCGGGGTGTCCCGGTTGACCAGATCCTGCAGGCCGGCGACGCCGGCTTCTGCGCGGGCGTAGATAACCCCGCCGGTGCCGTTGACGACGACGGGCTTGAGGTCTTCAAAGGAGTACTTCACGGCCGAGCGTCCCAAGACCCAGGGCACCACGGTAGAGGCTGTGCCGACCAGGATCTCGGTGCCGTCAGTCTTGGCGGAGCGGGCGAACCGGTTGGTGCCCAGAATGCCTTCGCCGCCGGCTTCGTTTACCGGTGCAAAACCAGGGCGGCCCGGAACGTAGTTGGTCAGCTCGGTTCCGATGAACCGGGCCCAAGTATCTGTTCCACCGCCTGAAGCCAAGGGAATCAGGAATTCGAGGGTTTCGCCGCTGAAATCGCCGTCTTCGGTGCTGGACGGCGGGTTGAGCAGGCTTCCACCCAGGACGGTGGTTGCCGTTCCCAGCAGTGCGAATGCGCCCACGGCTGCGAGGATAGTGCGCCGGGAATGCTTGGGCGGATCGGCCTGCTCGGTCTGTTCGGTCTGCACGATGGGGGTGTCCTCCGGGAGAAGTCCTGGTGGCTCCAAGGATGACTTATTGCTCGTCATTGAGGGTCCTTTTGTTGGTGCCTACCTCAATGCAACACCACGTGGGCACTGGTTGAGGGGGGCGGGTGTGGTTTGGTGCGCTTACCAGGTTTCTGGCAGCAGAAGTTCGGCGTCGGCGATGCGGCGGGCGCTTCGGAGGGTGCCGACGACGGGGGTGCCCAGGCGGCTTTCGGCCCATGTCTGGACGATGCCGGCGGGGGTTCGCATGGTGAGGCCGGATGTGGCGTCCTGGGAGATCAGGCCCCAGACCACAGTGCCTTCGTGCTGGGCCGCCATAGTCAGCGCGACGCTTCCGGTGACGGCCAGTGCGGGATGAAGCCGGCCCATGGAGAGCATCATCACGACGAGGTCAGCCTCTTCGCCCGCTGTTGCCTTGGCCACGAGCGCAAGCTTGGGTATGGCCCGCCGGGCCTCAGCGGGGGCGGATGCGAGTCCCATGCGGACAGCGGCGTCCCTGCGGACATCGTCCAGGTGCATGAGCAGTCCGGCCCGGGCGTCGATGTCAGCAGCGGTTTCGGTTCCGGTCAAGCCGACGGACTCGGCCTCGAGGATGATCAGGGGAGCGCCGGCGTCGATGAGCGTGGCTTCCACCTGCCGTCCGTCGAAGGTCACTTTGTCCAGCGGGTTCCCGGTTGGGAACAGCTTCCCGGTGGTTCTGCCGGCCGGATCAAGGAATCCCATTCCCACGGGCAACCCGGGGAACGGGACACCGGGAATGTCCTGTGTGCCGGCCTGCTGCAGCCTGCCCCCGGGTGTGGGAACCTTCTGCAGGATGAGCTGGTTGGTGTTCGTATTCAGGGCCCGGACGGACGTGCTTTCAGCACCGGCGGACACCCAGCCCCGTTCAATGGCGTACGGGGCGACAACGGCTGAGCAGTTGCCGCAGTTGCTGCCCCAGTCGACCTTCTGCTCGTCGATGCCTACCTGGGCGAAAGTGTAATCCACGTCCGCTTCATCGCTAAGCGACCGGGAGAGGATCACTGCCTTGCTCGTGGTGGAGGTTCCGCCGCCGACGCCATCGATCTGGCGGTTGTCGGGGCTGCCGAACAGACGCAGGAGCACCTCATCCACGCTTTTACCCGGAACCTGCAGGTTGTCCCATTCGAACACCCAGCACTTGCTGGTACCGCCTCGCATCCACGTCGCTGGGATCTTATACATCGTCGTCTCGCACCTTCCTCGGGGCTCTTCTCGACCCTTCCACGCCTCACTGGCCTACCTCAGTGTGAGGCGTACCGTAGATGAATTACAATCAACAGATTTTGCAGATCCAGGCAGTTTTACTTCAATCACTGGCCCTCTATTCCTGTTTGGATTGCAGTCCCAGCGCCGAAGGCTGGTGGCGCAGGCTTGGACCACCCTTGATCGAGCGTCAAAGATGAAGCGGTAGTATGGGATTGTGAGAGGGGTTGAAGGATTACTTCAAAGGAGGCCAGTGTGTTGAACGTCAGGAGACTGGAGTTGCTGCTGGACGTCGTGGAACTTGGTTCCATAACAGCTGCCGCGGAAAAGCACGTCTACTCACCGTCCGGTGTTTCCCAGCAGCTCCGACGTCTGGAAGCCGAAATTGGCCAGCCGCTGCTGCAGCGCCAAACCCGGGGAATGGTACCAACGGACGCCGGGCACGTTCTGGCGTCGCACACCCGCCGCATTCTTCGCCAGATGGCTGCGGCAGAGGCCGACCTGGCGGAGATCGCAGGGCTTAATCGCGGCAGCCTGACCATGGGCACCTTCCCTACGCTGGGTGGGTCGTTCCTTCCCCTGGTCATCAGCCGCTTCAAGAAGCAATACCCCGCGATTGAACTCCACGTCCGCAGCACACGGTTTGAAGAGCTGCTTGAAATGCTCGAAAACGGGCAGGTGGGAGTGTCCCTCTTATGGGACTACGAGTGGAACCGGATCAGTCCTGAAGACTTCGCGCTGACCACCGTCTTCGAAGACGCCACCGCGCTCATCGTAGGCAAGGACCATCGGCTGGCACGTCGGAAACAAGTGGACATGACCGATCTGGCCAACGAGGAATGGATTGTCCGGGGCGAGGAACACCCCGTCGTCGAAGTCCTCCAAAGGAGTTCCCGGGCCGCCGGGTTCACCCCGCGGATATCCTTCTACGCCAACGATTACCAGGAAGCCCAAGCCATGGTCAGCGTCGGACTGGGAATAGCCCTTGCGCCCCGGACCGCGGTAGTCAACAAGCACCCCGGGGTCAGCATCATTTCGCTGGGAACGAGCGCGCCCTCGCGCCGGATACTGCTGGCCCACCGGCACGACAGAGTGCGCGCTCCCGCGGAAATAGCCTTCCAATCCACACTGCTGGAGGTCGCCAAGGACGCAACGGCCGATTTTAGGTGAGAGTCGTTCGACCCCGGGGGTGGCCTGGCCTCGCCACTGCAAGTTGCCGCAACGATACGTTGCGACCCCAGCCCGCCAGTAGCAGATGCCCGGTGCTGATGACGGCCGGAATGGGGGAGAGGATACGTTGATGATCAGCAGGCAAGAGTCCCGCAGATGGTTATGGATGCTGATCGCATCCGCAGTCCTCTGCCAGATTGCCTTGAATCTGGCCCGGCCGCTGATTTCCTACAAGGTGCTGGCCCTAGGGGGAGACGCCGCAACTGTCGGCCTCATAGCAGCTGCCTATGCCCTGCTTCCTGTCGTGATCGCGCTTTGGCTTGGAAGAATGTCGGACAAAAGCCCATCGCTGCGAGGCATCATCGTCGCAGGAACGGCTCTGCTTGCAGCCGGACCTTTCCTGCTGTCCGGCGCCCCATCCCTGCTTTTGATAGCTGTGGCCAGCGCTGTTCTGGGCCTTGGCCACCTGTGCTTCACCATCGCAGGACAGTCCGCTATCGCCAGATTCCTTCCCTACAACCAAATGGACGCCGCCTTCGGCTGGTTCACCGCAGCCTTCGCCTTAGGCCAACTCGTGGGGCCGCTCCTGGCAGGCCTGCTGATGGGGGCGGCGCAAGGAGTGCCGGCCGCCGTCCGGCTCGCCGACGCCAACACGGCGCTGATGTTCGCAGGTGCAATCTGCATACTCGGCGTTCCCGCCGCCTTCGCAACGTCCGTAAAGCAGCCAAAGAAGAAACCTACGGCAAAAGCGACGTCCCCGGACGCGGCCCCGGCTTCAGTGGCGTCCCTCCTGGCCACTCCGACCGTAAAAGCGAACATGGCGGCAAGCCTGGCGTTGCTCGCAACCACCGACATCCTCGTCGCCTTCCTCCCGTTGCTTGGCGAGGAAAGTGGGGTGCCCCCTCTGATGGTCGGGGTGCTCTTGGCCGTCCGTGCCGGAGCCTCCATCTCATCGCGCCTCCTGCTCCCCGTTCTGCTCTCCCGTTGGAGCAGGCCAGCGCTCGTAACCTCCAGCCTCGCCGGTGCAGCCATCCCGCTGGCACTCCTCCCTTCGGTATTTGAGACCCCGATCCTGGCCGGCGTCCTGCTCGCCATCGCCGGGTTCTTTCTGGGATTGGGACAGCCCTTGACCATGACACTGATCAGCCAGGCTGTTCCACCAGCCGCCCGGGGTGCCGCTCTGGCGCTCCGGCTGCTCGGCAACAGACTCGGCCAAGTCACCCTGCCCCTGGCAGCCGGGCTGCTCGTAGCACCGGCAGGACCTGGCGGATCCGTTTGGATGTCCTCAGCAATTCTGATGGCCGCGTGCATCAGGAGACCGCGTAAGTAGCAGGCTTTTGGAATCACCGACGGCCTAACCGCAAACCAATCGCTGCCCTTGGCTGTGCTGCCGGAGCTCATGATGCGGACCTGAGCTGCTGCGTCCTGGATGGCACCGTCAGCGGCATCGGGGAGCAGTTCCATGTTCTCTGTAGCGACGGTCACAAGAACGCACGTCAAGGGCAAGCCCGAGCCCAATCGGCGTTTTCCGGGAGGTTAATCGGAATGGTGTGCAGAAGTCCCCTCACGCAGGGATCCACGTATCCGCAGAGCTCCGGGTATCCGGTGGACTGCGGGTGAGGGATGTTCGCCGTTGATGAGGCCAAGCAGGGGTTCGGCTGCTTGGGCTCCCACGTCGGCCAGTGGTCGCCGTATCCGGCCAAAGCCAAGTCGCCGGGAATGCTGATGCCAACTTCCCGTGCTGTCTTTAGGACGCCCATGACGAGTCGGCTGCTCAGGGGCAGCCGTGTAAGTTCTTTGGCGCCGTTGTAGCCGTCGCTGACTACGGCGGGGACGTGGACGACGCCGTCGACGCGGCGGGCGGCCATTTCCTGCAGGGCTTCCTGCTCGCCTCCGGCTTGTCGACAAAGCGCTCCGGAAAGCGTCAGCGACAAGACATCCGGCAGACACCTGGAGGCAACCTTCAGCCCGAAAGATATTGAGTCGGGGAGGTCTCGCAGTCGAAAGGACCAATCATGGCAAGCAATGAGCGCACAAAGGTCAGCTCCTGTCAGGAACTCATGGCGGGCGACGCCATCGAAGCGTTCTGTAAGAACACGCTGGTGCACCGCGGCCCGGTCACGGATACCGCCCCCGAGCATGGTTTGTTCTGGATCCTTGACATCGTCACTGGAGGACGACGTCTCCTGGATGTGTCGGAGTTTGAAATAGTGCGCCTGCCCCAGCACTATCACGAAGTCCTGGTGGGCTCCGCGCATGGCGGTTAGAAACGGCTGAACCGCATGGCTCACGGTTTACACGTTTCTATCAGTGCCGGCCCCGATAACTGCGCAGCCATGACTCAGGCCACCTAACCCCGGATCTCACTCATCGGGGTACTGAGATCAGGCAGCATGACCTCGGGGATGGTGGCGGGTACCAGGCCACGAGGATTCTGTGGCGGGAGTCACCGGTAGGCTTTCCGGCATGTCTAGCATCCTGGTGGAACTTGGCGCCCCGGTCCGGACAGGCTGATGCGGTCCCGGCTGGCAACTTGCGCGAAATGGACGCAAGCTGAGTAGGGGGTCATAAGGGGTGTGCCTGTAGGCACCCCCGTTGCAGAGGAAGGACCTGGAATTCCAAAACCAAAACGGCAACGCAGTCCGTTGTTGCGCAAATACCTCAACGCTGGCCGCCCCGCCGATGCGAAAGCCAGTGACCTCGGCATGCTCAAGCCGATCGAGCCGGCCGCACGACAGGAGGGGATGCCCCTCCTCGGCGATGGTCAGGTCTACGTGATGAAGTACGGGAACGAGTACCACACGGCGTGGTGCCACATTGTGGCCGACAAGTGGGCCCACGCACCCAGAGGCCTGCTGGTGACCATGGTGGCCGACGTCGGGATGCGGAGCCGTTGCCTGGAATGCGACCGGGTCCTGACGGCAGCCAGAACGTCGTCTGCCCGGCACGACCAGGTGCAGGCTCCGCCCTCTCCCGCACGCCCGCCGCGTGACATGGTGATCCCGCTGCGCGTCGTTGGGGCCGCCCATGGCATCCTCTTCCTGGCGGCTGAGGCGGAATTTCAGAACCGCTTGAGGGAGACCGCGGTAGAGCCGGCCACCCCGCTGCTCGTCGACGGCCGGCGGGAGGGGATGGTGTTGCGGGTGGACGCCGCCCGCGAAGAGCCCCTCCTGGTTGTCCAGTTGGATCCGCGCGCCACGTTCCGCGATGGTTTGTACCAGGTCCGCCTTCGTCGTCCCCTGCAGCGCTCGGCGGCCAAACCTTATGCAGTTGACTCCGTTGAATCGGTCCCGTGGGCGTAGCACGCGCACGCCCGTGTCAGGTCTCTCTCTGTCCGAGTTCTCGGCGTTCGTGTGTTTGGCCGAAGGGCACGTCGGGGCTGACGGCGACCGTGTAGCGGGTATAGCCGTGCTGGGTGACCAGGATGCCGTGGCGGCCCTCCTGCATGGCGTGCTGGCGGACGGTCTCCACTGCGGCATTGAGGTCGCTTTCAACCATGTGCGCGTCGTACGCGGTGATTTCCAGGACGAGGTCTGAGTGGCGCTTGATCATGGTGGTTTCTTTCTTTGGGCCGGGCAGCACGTTCGGCAGGGGTGCTCCACAATGGCTGGGCACGTCCGGCGAGGCTGAAAGGCTGTGATTCGAGAGGGAGTGCCCGGCATCCTCTTGATGGGGCGGCGGCCGGCAAGGGGCCGGCGTTCTGGATCGGCGGAGATATTCCTGCGGATCTGTAGCCAGTGTGGATGATCAATGGCTCGGGGCGCAAGATATGGACCGTGAATGTTTAGTGCTGGCGGCGGACCACGACCCGCACTGCGGACGAAATCCGATCCCTGACTCAGGGCACCGGGTGCGTGGGCCTTCCTCGGCGCTGGCCCGTCGAAGCCTCCGCCCCACGTGAACGCGAATTTCACAGCCGCCCACTTTGTGAAAAGTTTTTTCTTCGTTTACCTCCGGTGTTCCCGTCCGTTCACTCACACACCTAGCTTGAACTTGTGAGCACGCAACAACTCAAAGCCCCCGCCAGGCACCAAGCCGGATTCCTTGAATCCGTCCGGGAAAGCCTGGCCTCTTTCTCCGCGGTGGAACTGCGCATCGCCCGTGCGATCCTGGGAGATCCGCAGGACATCATCGATCGGTCGATCGGCCAGTTCGCGGCTGAGGCAGGAGTTTCGTCCGCGTCCGTAGTACGGTTCTGCCAAAGCATGGGACTGGCCGGGTTCCAGGCCCTAAAACTGGTCCTGACCCGTGAGTCGCCGTCCGATACTGTGCAGCTTGCCGATATCGAGGCCGATGACGATGAACGGACCGTCAGCCGGAAGGTAGTTCTCAGTTCGGCCGAGGCCTTACAGTCTGCGGCGGGGAACATCGACCACGGCAGCGTGGCTGAAGTTGCGGCACGTATCGGCAGGGCACGCAGAACCCTGGTTTTGGGCATCGGGACGTCGGCTCCGTTGGCCGCGGATGTGGCCTATCGCCTGGCCTTGGTGGGAGTCGATGCTGTGTTTGCCGCCGATGCCCATGTCCAGAACATCATGGCCAGCCGCCTGACCCGGGAGGACGCCTGCCTTATCGTCAGCCATACGGGTTCCACAACGGAAACACTGGCAGCATCACGGGCAGCGAAGGAAACAGGGGCAGCGACTGTAGCAGTCACCAGTTTTACCGGAACACCGCTGACTGACCTGGTGGATCTGTCAGTGGTGGCTGGCAGCCAGGAAACGGCCTACCGGGTTGATGCCATGACCAGCCGGGTGGTGCATCTGGCCGTTCTGGACGCCATTGTGGTCTTGCTGACTCACGGATCCCACCAGCGTATGGCTGCCCTGTCCGCCAGCAACGACATTCTCTCCCAACTTCACCGCAGTTAGCCCACTTCCCCCAATATTCCGCTCAATCCTGGAGACTTCATGCCCAAAATCGTCACCGGCCGTGTCATCACGGCAGAAGGAATTCCCGTTCCCGGCATCGCCGTCACCAATGGCCGGGACGTCGTGGCCACCGGCGGAGACGGCAGTTTCAGCGTCGAACCCTTCGGTCCCTTCATCGCCGTGACCCGGCCAACGGGCTGGCACACGGACCACTGGTTCACACGGCTTCCCGCCGGTGCCGGCGACAGCACGGAGATAACCTTCGAACTGCACGCCACCGAGCAGAGCCTCCCGTACCAGTTCATGCACATCACTGACACGCACATCGACATGGCGGCGCCGGACCGGTGGGCTTTCGACAAGGGACGCCTGACCACACCGGACCAGCTGAAGGAATTCCTCCTGGACCTTCCACAACTCTCGCCTGCAAGCCGCTCCGTGATCGTCACCGGCGACCTGGTGGACAATGGATCACCGGAGGAGTTCGCCGGCTTGCTGGACGCCGTGGCTGATGCCCCCGTGCCCGTGAACCTGGTGCCCGGGAACCACGACCACATGCATCTGGGCCGGTCGGGCCGCATTTCCCGCAACAACTACATCGTCAACGACGGCAACCCGGAGCTTTACGAAGAGCTCGTGGGCCCGCGCTGGTTCTCCTACGACGTTGCGGGCCTGCACGTCGTGGTGATGGACTGGCACACCCACGAGCTCGGGCTGGACCACACAGTCCAGGAGGAATGGCTGCGCAATGACCTCGCGGCAGCCGGCGACGACACGCCCTACATCCTGTGCATGCACGACCAGCCAGGGCACCCGGTCATGGACCGGCTGCCGCGGAAGCCGCTGGCCACCTTCTCCGGCCACTGGCACACGTCCCGGGTCGTGGACATCGACGGCGTCCTGCACGTCAACAGCCCCACCCCATTTTTCGCCGGCCTGGACTACTCACCGCCGATGTTCCGTGAAGTGACCTGGAACGGCACCGGCCTGCAGCTGAACTCCCGCACCATGCCGGCGCACTACCTGCACAATCCGGATCACGCTTTCGACGTCGATAAGGCCACCGTCGCCGGTTACGACGCCAAATCGCGCAGCTCCCTGGTCCGCTGGCGCCACCAGCTGGCCGGTGCGGGCCACCGCGCCGGGCTCACCCTGGCGGGGGACCGGATCTTTGCCGGCTCCCAGATTGAGGACCGCCCTGCCGGCACGGTGGAAGCGCTCGACGCCGAAAGCGGCCGGCTGCTGTGGTCGGCGGCCACCGGGTCCGCCGTCAAGACGCGCCCGGTCCTGGCGGGCGGCATCGTGGTGGTGGCCGAAGTAAGCGGCGCGGTCGCCGGGCTGGCTGCCGCTACCGGTGAGCGGCTGTGGACCACGCCCTCCACGGATCCGTACCGGCGCTTCGCCTGGCAGTCGCCGGTGGAATCGGAAGGCATCGTGGTGCTCGGCGACCAAAGCGACCTTCGTGCCCTGGACGCCGCCACCGGGAAGGTTCTGTGGCGGCGCACCGACCTGTCCCCCCACCACAACATCGTCACGCACTCCAGCCCCGCCATCGTCGGCTCCATGGTCATGGTGGGGTTCTGGCCAACGCCGAACTCGCCCATCGCCGTCGACCTTCACACCGGCGAGTCCATCTGGCCCATGCCGGAACTGCAGGATGATCCGTGGGACACCGCCCGGAACCTCCGGGTCACCGGGACCGCGGCCTACGACGATGGCCAGGACAGTTTCCTGGTCCCGGCGATCTGCAGCACCGCCAAGCTGGACCGGAAGACCGGCTCGGTGCAATGGACGGTGCAGCATGAAGGCGGCTACAGCCCTTCCACCCCGGTCATCACCCCGGCCGGTTACGTCGTCACCGTGACCGGCCATGGCCTGCGCATGCTGGCCAAGGACACCGGGGGGCAGCTGTGGGACGCAACGGTCGACGGGCTTGCTCCTTTCCCCATGACCGCGTACCGGATGAAGGCAAACCCTGTCATGGCCGCGCCTGTCTTTGAAGAATCCACCGAAACGCTGCTGCTGCCAGGGCTCGACGGCGTCATCCGCCGGTTTGGCCTCGACGGTGCACCGGAAGGGACGTACGACGTCGGCGTCCCCCTCGCAGCGCCGCTAGTGGCCGCCGGGGGCAGCTACCTCACGGTGGGAGTCGACGGCGGCCTGCTCGCCCTTGACCTGGGAGCCGGCTCATGAGCCTGCTTACGCGTCAGGGGAAGACCGCCGCTTCCCCGCCTGCTCTGGCAGACAGGCCTGCAGGGCAGACCTCCACGGCGAAGAATCCGCGGCCATCCCTAACGCCGTACTTGTTGCTGCTCCCCGCACTCACGGCCCTGCTCCTGTTCGTCTACGGGCCCGCCCTGTTGTCGCTGATCGGCAGCTTCTTTGTCATCCCGCTGTCCGGAGGGTCCTGGAAGTATGCCGGCTTCAACAACTACCTCAAGGTTTTTGCCGATCCGCTGATCCATCAGGCCGCGTGGAACACGCTGGTGTATTCCCTGGCCACGATCATCCCCTCCATCGTGCTGGGGCTGCTGCTGGCCTTGCTCATGGAAAAGATGGGCCGCGGAAGCTGGCTCGCCAAGACCGCCCTGATCCTGCCCATGACCGCAAACATGGTGGCCATGGCCGTGGTATTCAAATGGATCTTTGCCTTCCAGGGCGGTTTTGCCAACCAGATCCTTGGGATCGCCGGCCTCGCCCCCGTCAACTGGCTGGACGAAGCCGATACGTCATTGTTCACCGTGATCCTGCTTGGCCTGTGGCGCGCAACGTCCCTGTGCATGCTGCTTTTCATGGCGGGACTGACCACCATTCCCTCCTCCATCCACGAGGCTGCGGCCGTCGAAGGCATCAGGGGCCTCACCAAGCTCCGGACCATCATTCTGCCGATGCTTCGGCCCACGGTGGTGTTCGTCACCGTCCTGTCCATCACCGGCGCCGTCCAGGTCTTCGAAATCGTCAACGTCATGACCAAGGGCGGCCCGCTGGGAAGCTCGGAAACCGCGATGACCGCGGCCCACAAGGTGGGCTTCGAGTACTTCCGGATCGGCGAAGCATCCGCCATCTCCTTCATCCTGATCGCCCTGCTGCTTGTCGTCGGCACCATCGGACGCCAGCGGCGTACCAAGGAATCATCATGACCAAACTGAACAAAGTCAACGCCGCGCTGGCAACAGTCCTCGGCATCCTGGCGGCTGCCCTGGCGCTGTTTCCCTTCTACTGGATGCTCCGCACGGCTGTGGCCCCTGCCGAAGGGCTGACCACCACCGGACTGAGCCTCATCCCGGTCGAATTCGACTTTTCCAACCTCGGACGGGCGTGGGAAAAGGCGAACCTGGGCCAGGCCATGCTCAACGGCATCGCCGTGACGCTCGGCATTCTGGTCCTGCAACTGCTGACGTGCATTCCGGCCGCCTACGCGTTGTCCAAGTTCCGGTTCCGGGGCGCAGGCTTCATCCTTGGCCTGGTACTGGCCTGCCTTCTTATCCCGCACCAGGCCACGATGATCCCCACCTTCGTCGGGCTGAACCTGCTCGGCCTCGGCGACACGCGGCTGGGACTGGTGCTGCCGTTCGTCACCAGCGCCATCGGCATCTTCATGCTGCGCCAGCAGATGATGGCTGTGCCGGACGCCATCATGGAGGCGGCCAAGACCGACGGTCTGGGCCCGCTCCGGACCCTTGTTTCGGTCGTCGTGCCCATCTCCGCCCCGTCCATTGCCGCGTTCTCAATGCTGTCCATCTTCACCCACTGGAACGACTACCTATGGCCGCTCCTGGTGGCGCGCAGCCCGGATATCATGACACCCCCGCTCAGCCTCGCGATCTTCCAGAATGCCGATACCGGCTTCGACTATCCCGCCCTCGCGGCGGCCGCTGCGATCGTGACCGCGCCCGTGATCATTCTCTTCCTCCTCGCCCAGCGCCACTTTGTCCGCGGCATGGCCGGTACCGAAGTCGCCGGCTGACTCCCCTCCACTTTCCAACCCCCACCAGCACTCCCCACTACATGAAGGAATCCCCAATGCGCCGCAAAGTTCTTGCCACGGCAGTCCTTGCCACTGTGACAGCCCTCAGCCTCTCCGCCTGCGGAGGCGCACAATCCGGCTCCGGCGGTGCTGTCGCCACTGCTGCCGCCATCGACCAGTGCAAGCCGGAAGAAACCACCGTCAAACTCGCGTTCGCCCCCCAGGGAACGCCCGCCGTCGAGCACGCAAAGAAGGTCATGGAACAAAAGTTCCCGGGCCTCAAGATCGACGCAGTAGCTGCCCAAAGCGGCAACTACTCGGACCTCACCAAGCAGATCGTCGCGGACTCAGCGGTGGGGAAGCGGCCGGACCTGATCATGACGGGACTGGGCCAACTCCGGTTCTGGACCGACAGTTACAACCCTGCGCCGCTTGACCCCGCCACGCTTCCAGAGGGTTACCAGAAGCAGTTCCTCACCGCAGGTGAAGTCAACGGCACCACGTACCTGGCACCGTTCCAGATCTCCACCCCCACCATGCTGGTTAACAAGAAGCTGCTGGCCGAAGCCGGCATCACCGACCCGGCATCCATCAAGGACTTCGCAGCGCTGGAGGACGCGGCCCGCAAGGTCACCGAGAAGACCGGCAAGCCCAGCATCAACATCTCCTCGGATGACCTGCCGGACTGGTTCTCGCAGGCACTGGTCCAGTCCTCCGGCGAAAAGTACGTGGCAGACGACGGGTCGTTCGGTTTCGATACGCCCAAGGGCCGCGAGGCTATCGGGATCCTCTCCCGCCTGGCGCAGGACAAAGTGTCCCTGAACGTGCGGATGGATGACGGCCAGGCACAGTTTGTCGCCGGGAACCTGGCCTTCCACATGGCCACGACGTCCCGCATTGTCAAGGTCGCCAAGGAAGCGCCGAAGGACCTCGACTGGACCCCCATCGACCTTCCCGGACTCAACGGAGCAGAGGGTGACCTGCCCGCGGGCGGCAACGGCTGGGTGGTCATCTCCGAGGACTCCTGCAAGGCCGCCTTCTCACAGGCAATGGTCACCGAAATGCTCACCAAGGAAGCATCACTGCTGAGCAGCGGCAAGGACTACAGCTACATCCCGGTCAACAAGCTCGCCACCGAGGAACTGCTCAAGGGAGAAAACATCGCGCCCCAGATGCGGTACGCCTGGACCTATGACAAGCCGCTGACGGTATGGGGCGGTTTCGAAGGCGCCCAGACAGCCCAGATCATCAACACTGTGCGCACCATGATGGAACAGCTTGCCACCGGCAAGCCGGCCGACGAGGTTGTACCCGCCACCGCGAAGTCCATCAACGCCATGCTGGGGAAGTAAGCATGGCAGCCATCGAACTGACCAATATCACCAAGCGCTTCGCCGACGTAACGGCGCTCGACGGCGTCACCCTCTCCATCCGGGACGGCGAGAACCTCTCCATCCTGGGGCCCTCGGGATCCGGCAAATCTTCCCTGCTGCGGATCATCGCCGGGCTTGAGGCACCGGACGCCGGCACCGTGGAGCTGGGCGGGAAGGACCAGGCAGGAGTACCCGCCCACCAGCGCGACGTCTCGATCGTCTTCCAGAACTTCGCGCTGTATCCGCACCTGACATCGCTGGGCAACATCACGCTGGGGCTGCGCCACGGCCTTGGCCTGTCCAGGCAGGAGGCGGAGAAGCGGGCACGGGAGGTTGCCGCCCGGATGCGGGTGGAGGAACTGCTGGACCGGCGCCCGAAAGCGATGTCCGGCGGCCAGCGCCAGCGCATCGCCCTGGCGCGGGCACTGGCCCGGCATGCCGGCGTCGTGCTCCTCGACGAGCCCATGTCCGGACTCGATGCCCAGCTCCACATCTCGCTGCGCGCCGAGATCCACCAGCTCATCAGCCAGGAGGGCGCCACCGGCGTGACCGTGACCCATGACCAGCAGGACGCCATGTCCATGGCCGACCGGATCGCCGTGATGGATAGGGGGCGCATCGTCCAGCTGGGAACTCCGGACGAGCTCTACGACTCGCCGGTCTCGGCTTTCGTGGCCGGGTTCATCGGTGCGCCGCCGATGAACCTCCTGTCCTCAGTTCAACGGGAACGGGGGGAGCTGGAGACAGCCTACGGACTGGTTTCCACGGCTGCCAGCAGCGTGGGCCTGACCGGCGACGTCGTCCTCGGAGTCCGGCCCGAGGACGTCCGCCTCGGACGCCCTGGGCACAGCAATGCCTGGACGACCGAAGGCGAGGTGATCCTCGTGGAGCCCAACGGTCCGCTCAGGACCGTCCACGTGGATCTCGGCGGTTCGGTGCTGCTGCTGTCCTGCCGCTCCGCAGAACGTCCCGCCCTGAATTCCCGGGTTGCTGTCTGGTCCGATCCGGAGAAGATCCACGTTTTCCACGGCCCTGCCGGCCTTCGGGCCGGCATGGCCTCCGGCCTGGGGCTCACGGCCGCTGCATTGTCGGCCGCCGTATGAAATACCTGTTCGACTGGAACGGCACGATTGCCGATGACGCGGCCCGTGCCTGCGCCGCGACCAATGCCGCGTTGAGGCTGGTGGGAGCCCGGGAGATCATCCCGGATCAGTTCGACCGCAAGTTCATGCTGCCGATGGACGAGATGTTCCTGAAGCTGGGCGTTGGCGCCGGCGACGTGCCGGCGGCCATTGCGGAGTGGAATGCGGCCATGGCTTCGCAGCCGGCGCCGCTCCGGACCGGGGCGGCAGGCTTCCTGGCCGAACTTAATGCTGCCGCCGGGATGTGTGCCGTCATCTCGGCGGCGGGACCCGGATACCTGCTGGCCGAACTGCGTTCGTTTGCCCTCGAGGACCGGTTCGGCGTGGTTGTCGCCGAGGCCGCGGACAAAGCCCAGGTGCTGGCGGAGCTCCGGGACGGCGGCGAAGCCCTGTACTTCGGCGACACGGAGTATGACATGCGGTGCGCCGCGGAGGCCGGCTGCGTCCCGGTGGGCGTGCTCAGCGGGTACTGCCCGGAAGGGCGGCTTGTCGAGGCAGGGGCCACGCTGGTGGTGCGCGATTTCGACGAGTTCAGGGCAACCGGCCTGGGCCGCCGGGTGATGGCTGCCTAAGAGCTGCGAAGCGGCGGGCCAGTGGAGGGGCCGGCGGGGTTCCCGGACTTGCTCACCGAAAGATCGCCCCGCGTTCATCCGGCGTTCGCCCCCGTCCCGGATGCTGTCCCGACGATCCCTCATGGAAAGGCCACAATGACGCTTCGCCTGCCCCGCGCCCTGCCGACGTTACGCACTGTCACGGGCCGCTTCGTTCTGTCCCCGTTCGGCGCCGGCGACATTCAGGCCCTGGCCCATATCCTCGCCAATGACGATATCTGGGCCACGGGGTTCGGCGACGGGCACCGCCGTCCGCTCTCGCACGACGAGACGGTCCGCTTCATCAGCCGGCGCCATGAGGGGCTTCGGATCTTTGCGGTGCATTACATGGGCCTGCCCGGCGGCCCGCTCTTTATCGGCACCACTGGCGTTACCGAAACCCATGCCCCGACGGAACGGGTGAAGATCGGCAGGACAATCATCAGCCCGGCTTTCTGGGGTATGAAAGCCAACCTTGAGGTGAAGCTCGCGCTGCTCGACTGGGTGTTTTCCCACGGCGCAGGGCGCGTCGAATGCGATGTGGATCCTCGAAACCACAGGTCCATTTCGTCCCTCAGGAGGTTCGGATTCACTGTCGAGGGCACCCGCAGGCGTTCCTCGCAAAGGATTGATGGATCCTGGCGGGACATTGTCGTGCTGTCGTTGCTTACGGAAGAGTGGGCCACCACCCGGACCAGGGCCCTCCTCTCCTTGGGCGAACTGACCGGTTCCCCTATCAGCCGCTGAGCCCAGGGACGCTCGGTGCCCCTGAGGCGGGCGACGTTCGTTGCATGCGAATTCGCCACCCAGACCGCCGCGGGGCGGGCAGGCGCCACAGGGTGGGCGGTGGGTGCGGACGCAGGTTTCATGATCCTGCAATTGGACGACGCCGAGTTGGCCCACCTGTTCGACCTCGCCGCCACAGCCGCCCCCAGGGTGCGCCGCAAACGCAGCCCGCAGACAGTGCGTCGGTGTGCAGCGCGTCATTGAATCGATTACGACGGCGCCCGCCTGGGTCCGCAACGACCGCGGCGATGTCCTGGCCGCCAATGAGCCGGGCCGGGCCCTTTACCTGGAGATGATGACCGACGGCGGCACCCCGCCCAACAGCGCACGGTTCACGTTCCTGAGCCCGAGGGCGCGGGAGTTCTTTGCAGACTGGGAACGCGCGGCGGACGACATTGTTGCCGTGTTGCGATCCACGGCCGGGAAGAACCCGTACGACCAAGACCTGTCCGACCTGCTTGGTTAACTCTCCACCCGCAGCGAGGAGTTCCGCACCCGCTGGGCACGACGTCAAGTACCACCGCACCGGCCGCAAAACCCCAACACCCCTTCCGACGACGCCCTCAAAGTCCTGGCCAGCTGACGCCACCCAGCGCGAAACCACAGCGGCCCCGGTCAAGGAGAAACAATGAAGCGTGCCGGCCTGTACGAGGCAATCCGGGACGACGATACTTTAGCGGGGTGTGGGGTCACACTATGCTCTGAACATGGCGGTTCGAGATTCGGAAAGTACAACCAGGAACATCAATGAGGAACTCAGTCAACGGCGGGGGTGGATTCTGACCATTGCCGTGGGGTTCGCGCTGCAGCTGCTGAGTATTGTGATCGGACTGAAGGCAGTGGGGCCGCTGTGCGGGAGCCCGCTGCTCCCGAATAGCCGTGCGGCTGAAATCTCCGACGCGCAGGGACAGACTGCCGGGCTGGCGACAGAATGCTACCGGAGCATCGATACGGCTTCAGCGACTGTCTGGATCGTGATGGCGCTGGGGATCGGCCTGGTCCTGACGGGAGTCGCGGTCAGGATCGTCGGAATCCGCCGGTCCGTTGCCCGGGCCGGGAACCTTGCGGAGCCTGTGCACGACTAGCGGCACGGCCCCGGGGGTGGGAACCCGAGGCTGGGGAACAACCGCTTCATGGGCCGGCAATTCGACTGGAAGGTCGAGTTCACGGAATTCGAGCCGCCCCTGCGGAGTGCCGCGTATTGCTTGCGGTACATCCTGCGGCCGCTGAGCCGGTAGTCGACTACACGGGGACAGGCATCGCCGGCGTCGCAACGGCCACGTTCAGGACAACGATGTGGAGGCACGGGGTGGATGCTCCCCTCAGCCTGGGACGCGCCGCGCTATCGTTTCCGGTAATGCCTGACGGCCCGCAGGCCGGGTGCCGCGGACGCGGAAGTGTGAATGCTGGAATGCGAAGGGGCTTGGATGGCTGAGGGACTGACACTAGGCCAGTTGGAATGCCTGTTTACCGGCTCGGTGTGGGCCGAGGGGCCGGTATGGGTGCCCGGCTCACGCACTGTGCGCTGGAGCGATATCCCCAACAACCGCATCCTCGAATTCAACGCAGCTACGGGAACCACCAGTGAGTACGCGGTGGGGGTCGAGTTCACCAACGGACGGACGCTTGATGCCGACGGCAGCGTTGTACAGTGCAGCCATGGCCGCCGCCGTGTCGAGCGGGACCGGGAGGGCACCGTGACTGGACTGGTGGATTCCTTCCGCGGCCGTCGACTGAACTCACCCAACGACGTCGTGGTTTCGCGTGACTCCAGCATCTGGTTCACCGACCCGCCCTACGGAATTCTTCCGGGCACCACGGAGGGGCACGAGGGTGAGCAGGAGTACGGTGGCTGCCACGTGTTCCGCTTCGAGCCTGTTGCCGGCACCCTCACTGCCGTGGTCACGGACCTCGTATACCCGAACGGCCTGGCCTTCTCGCCGGACGAGTCGGTCCTCTACGTTGCCGACACCGCAGGGCCACGCCATGGAGTGCCGCTGAGGATCGTCGCCTATGACGTGGGCGGCAGCGTATGCAGGCGCCGGAAGACCGCCGTCGAGCTTGAAGACGGCCACGCGGCTGACGGCCTGCGCGTTGACGTCCACGGGAGGATCTGGACCTCCGCCGGACCCGCAGTCCGGGTCTATTCGCCGGGCTTCGAACTCCTGGGGACCATTTCCGTGCCCGAGACGGTATCAAACCTATGCTTCGGAGGCCCGGACGGCCGGGACCTTTACATCACCGCGACCACCAGCCTCTACCGGATCCGCACCACCACCCGGGATGCGGCTGCCTTCACGTTTGATCCCACCGCCAACTGAACACGAGGAAAACCATGCAATACAGAACCCTGGGCCGCAGCGGTACCGTCGTTTCCACCTACGCGCTGGGAACCATGACATTCGGTGCCGAGGCCACCGAGGAGTCGTCACACGCAATCCTGGACAGCTACTTCGCTGCGGGCGGCAATTTCATCGACACCGCCGATGTCTACAGCAAAGGTGTTTCCGAGGAGATCATCGGCCGCTGGCTTGCCAACCGGCCCGAGGAGAGGGACAGCGCGGTGGTGGCCACAAAGGGCCGCTTTCCAATGGGCACGTCACCGAACGACGTCGGAACGTCCCGCCGGCGTCTGACCCGCGCCCTGGACGATTCCCTCCGCCGCCTGGGCGTGGACCAGATCGACCTGTACCAGCTGCACGCCTGGGACCCGATCACACCGCTGGAGGAGACGCTGCGCTTCCTGGAAGACTCTGTCAGCCGCGGCAAGATTGCCTACTACGGTTTCTCCAACTTCCTGGGGTGGCAGCTGACCAAGGCCGTCCACGTTGCCAGCGCCCACGGCTGGAACCTGCCGGTGACCCTGCAGCCCCAGTACAGCCTCCTGGTCCGTGAGATCGAATCCGAGATAGTTCCGGCTGCGCTCGACGCGGGGATTGGCCTGCTGCCGTGGTCTCCGCTCGGCGGCGGGTGGTTGTCCGGCAAGTACAAGAGGGACCAGGCCCCCCAAGGTGCCACGCGCCTTGGCGAGAACCCCCAACGCGGCATGGAGGCCTGGAAGGCGCGCAATGACAATCCCCGTACCTGGGCAGTCATCGATGCCGTGGAAGGCATCGCCGCCGCCCGCGGCATCAGCCCTTCCCAGGTGGCGCTGGCCTGGCTGGCGGACAGGCCGGCGGTCACGTCGGTGATCCTGGGGGCGAGGACAACCGGACAGCTCGCGGACAACCTTGCTGCCGCCGACGTGCAGCTCACCCCTGACGAAACCAGCCGGCTTACCCAGGCCAGCGAACCACAGGCCGGCGTCTATCCCTACGGCCCCCTGGCGCAGGAGCAGCGGAGCCGCAGGATTGAAGGGGGAAGGTAGCGCCTAGCGGATCACGCGGTAACGCACATGCGTGACCAGGCGCGTTCCCAGCACTTCCGTCGGTTCCAGCCGCAGGTTCCCGACGCCGTCCAGGAGCCGCTCGCCCGCGCCGAGGGTCAGCGGGGCGATGTGCAGCCGCAACTCGTCGATCAGGCCGGCTGAAAGGTATTGGCGGGCAGTCTCTGCGCCGCCGGCAACGGCGACGTCCTTGCCGCCCGCAGCCTCGCGCGCCTGCGCCAGCGCCGATTCGATGCCGTCACTGACGAAATTGAAGGTGGTGCCACCCTCCATCTCCAAGGGTGCGCACGGGTGGTGCGTGAGGACAAAGACGGGAGCATGGTAGGGCGGCTCCTCGCCCCACCAGCCGCGCCAGTCCTTATCCCACGGCCCCGCTCCGGGACCGGCGAACATGTTGCGGCCCATGATGTAGGCACCCGCGGAGAGGATGCCCTTCAGCGCTTCGGCGTTGGCCTCGGCTTCTTCGAACTGCCACCGGTGCAGGTCCTCGCCACCCTCGCCCAACGGGTTGTCCGGTGTCTGGTTGGGGCCGGCGAGGAATCCGTCGAGGGATACGGTCAGATCGCACGTGACGCTGCTCATGGTTTCCTTAAGGGCACTTGGGGCGGGCGGGTTAGCGCATGATGGCGGCAACTGCACTGATTTCGATCAACGCGCCGGGCACGCCCAGCCCGGCCACGCGGGCGCCGGTCACCAAAGCCGGTTCATCGGACGCCAGCGCCGGCGCGATCGCGCCATAGGCCGCCGCAAGATCGACGCCGTCCACGAAGAGCACTGTCCACTGCACGACGTCGTTGACCGTCGCTCCGGCGGCTGCGAGGGCAATCTGCGCGTTGTCCACGGCGCGGGAAGCCTGCAGTGCCACATCGCCCTCGCCAATCAACGTCCCGCCGGCGTCGACGGCGTTCTGGCCGCCAATGTAGATGGTGGTGGCGCCCGGCGGGACGACGGCGACGTGGCTGAAGGCCGGGCTCGGGATGAGCCCTTCGGGACGGATCCGCTGAATGCGTTCCATCCGCACATGATCTCACGCCAGCCGGCGGAGGGGGAGTCCGCCCGGAAGGGGGTGGCCGGCAAACCGCCCTGGTCACCTGCCCCGGGCAGGCCCTTGAAGGCCTGGCCGCAGCAGGGATAGCATGGCCCGCACCTGCCGGCAAAGGAGAAGGCCATGGGCGAGGCAACCCCGAAGGCGCCATCAGCAGAGCTGATGGTTGACTTCATCATTTCCCTGGATGGGTATGCCTCTGCTGAGGGATGGCCCGGGTGGTGGGGACTGGAGGGGCCGGAATACCTGGCCTGGCTGGACCAGGAAGGAACGAAAGACCGTACGTACCTCCTCGGCGCCAATACCTACCGGCTCATGTCCGGCATGTCCGAGGCCGCAGCCGGCGGCTCAGCGTTCTCGGAGGAAGAGGGGGCCAGCCTCACCGGACTCGCCGCAGTGCCGAAGGTTGTCTTCTCCTCCACGCTCCAGGGGCCGCTGGGCTGGCCGAACTCGGAGTTGGTCAACGCTGACGCCGTTGCGGCAGTGGCGGACATGAAACGGACCAGTACCCGGCCCCTGAGCACGCTCGGCAGCCTGCGCCTCTGCCGGTCGCTGCTGGCTGCGGGCCTGGTGGACAGGTTCCGGCTGGTGGTTTTCCCGCTGATTACAGGGCGGACCGGCCGGGAGCGGATCTACGACGGCTATCCCGACATCGCACTGGAGCTGGTGGACAGCCGGACGTTTGACGGAAGGCTGCAGCTGCTCGAGTACGTTCCCACCGTCCTGGAGGGGCCGCCGCAGTAGATTACGACGGCGGCGGCGACGTACCTGCCTGGGACGGGGCACACTTGATGGCATGACTGATTCGGCTGCTGTGACCACCCGGCATTCAACCGTTGAACAGTGGACGCGCGCCCTGGCGGAGTCTAAAGGCTCGCCCGGCGGAGGGGCCGGGACGGGAGTGATGCTGGCCATTGCAGCGTCGCTGGCGTCAATGGTCGCCGGCTATACGGAACCCAAAGAGCACCAGGGGGCGGAACTCGCCGCCCTCCACGAGCGGGCCGGCGCCCTTCGGGCGGATGCCCTCAAGTTGGCCGACGACGATGCTGCCGCCTCCGAAGCGTTCGGCGCCGCCTTCCGGCTCGAAAGGGGCCCGGAACGGGACCGGGCGATACACCGGGCCTCCGTGGACGCCGCCAAGGCCTCGGCCGTGCTGGGCGAAAGGGCCGTTGCTGGCATCGATGACCTTGGCTGGCTGGCCTCCAACGGGAACCCGGCGCTCATCGCCGATGTCGTCGTCGGATTCGGCGCTTTAAGGGCAGCGGTTGCGGGGGCACGTACGAACGTCAGTTTCGACCTCGCCACACTGAGGTCTGCCGGTGCCACGCTGGACCAGGTCAGGGAACAGCACCCGGCGCTGTGGTCGGCAGTGGAACAGCTTACCTCGGCGCTCGAACGTATCGACCAGCTCACGGCTGCGGTGGATCACCGTGCCGCCCCCACCGACGCCGGCTGAACCGCCGCACTTACCGCCGCCGTCGTAGGCTGGAAGCGGCACTGTCCTGGCTGCTCCGGGAACAGCTTCCCGACGGCGGGTGGAACTGCCAGCCAAGGAGGACAGGCACCAGCCGCACGACCACCCTGCGGTGCCTCCGCGCGCTCCGCTGGTGGGACAGTACCTGCGTGCCCGGGTAAAACGCGGGGCCCAAACCAGCGGCCACGGGAGCGCCGCGCCGGTCCACTCGCCGAAATCGCACTCGACCAGCCCGTCCTCGTGGATCACGGAAAGGCCCGGGCGTGATGCGGTGGGTTCCGCCGTCTCCCTGGCTCCAAAGGGCTCCGCAGGGCGTTCCGACACCAGGCGGGCCTGCGCCACGCCCCGCTCGGACAGGGCAGCCGCCGTGGAACGGGTGTTTGGCGAAAGTCCTCGATTCACGGCACGGGAGGGGGCTACCGTGGAGGGGTGACTGATCGTCCCGATATCTTCACAGTTGGCGAGCTGCGTGCCGCCGGCCACGCCCGCAAGGACCTCCGCCAGGAAATCCGAGACAACCTCCTCGCCGCGCTCGCCGCCGGGAGGGATCCCTGGCCGGGTTTGTACGGGTTCAGCCGGACCGTCATTCCCCAGCTGGAGCGCGCCCTGATTGCCGGGCATGACGTGGTGCTGCTCGGCGAGCGCGGGCAGGGCAAGACCCGCCTCCTCCGCACCTTGGCCGGGCTGCTGGATGAATGGTCGCCAGTCATCGAGGGCTCGGAACTGAACGAACACCCCTTCGAGCCCATCACCGAGCACTACCGCGCCCTCGCCCTCACCGAGGGTGACCGGCTGCGGGTGGCGTGGCGCCACCGCTCCGAGCGGTATGTGGAGAAGCTGGCCACGCCGGACACGTCCGTCGCTGACCTGATCGGCGACGTGGACCCGATGCGCGTGGCCGAGGGCCGCCGCCTCGGGGATCCGGAGACCATCCATTACGGCCTGGTTCCGCGTTCCAACCGGGGCATCATCGCCATTAACGAACTGCCGGACCTTGCGGAGCGGATCCAGGTGTCCATGCTGAACGTGATGGAGGAGCGCGACATCCAGATCCGGGGCTACGTGCTCCGCCTGCCGCTGGACGTGCTGGTGGTGGCGTCCGCCAATCCGGAGGACTACACCAACCGGGGCCGGATCATCACGCCGCTGAAGGACCGCTTCGGCGCCGAGATCCGGACGCACTACCCGATAGAGCTCGACGACGAGGTGGCCGTCATCCGGCAGGAGGGGCAGCTGGTGGCCAACGTCCCGCCGGTCATCCTGGAGATCCTGGCCCGCTACACCCGCGCGCTGCGGCAGTCCCCGGCGATCAACCAGACTTCAGGGGTTTCGGCGCGGTTCGCCATCGCGGGCGCCGAAACAGTGGCTGCTGCAGCGCTCCGCCGGGCCAGTGTGCGGGGCGAGGCCGAGGCCGTGGCCCGGATAGTGGATCTGGGGACAGCGGTGGAAGTCCTTACCGGCAAGATCGAGTTCGAATCGGGGGAGGAAGGCCGCGAGCAAGCCGTCCTTGACCACCTCCTGCGCACAGCCACTGCCGAGGCGGTGCGCGCCCACTTCCAGGGCCTCGATCTCGGCCCGCTCGTGGCAGCGCTCGACGGGCACACTACCGTCACCACCGGAGAGCACGTCACCGCGCAGGAGTTCCTCGGGAACCTGCCGTCCCTGAATGGATCAGGCCTTTACGACGAAATCGGCACCCGCCTCGGCGCAAAGACAAAGGGCGAGCGCGCCGCAGCGATTGAACTCGCCCTGGAAGGCCTCTACCTTGCCCGCCGGATCTCCAAGGAGTCGGACGACGACGAAACGGTCTACGGATAGGGCACCATGGACATCCATCACCACTCCGCCCGGTACGGCCGGTACACCGGTGGGCCCGACCCGCTTGCTCCGCCCGTTGACCTTGCGGAGGCGCTGGACGCCGTCGCCGAAGACGTGATGGCAGGCTACTCACCCCGCCACGCCCTGCAGGAGTTCCTCAGGCGCGGCGGCCGGAGCCGGGAAGGCCTGGACGACCTCGGCCGGCGCGTCCAGCAACGCCGCAGTGAACTGCTCGGCCGGCACCGGCTGGACGGAACCCTCAGCGAGGTCAGGCAGCTCTTGGATACCGCCCTCCTGGAGGAACGCAAACAACTCGCCCGCGACGCGATGATGGACAACACGGACCGTGCCTTCCGGGAGATGCAGCTCCAGAACCTGCCCCAATCCACCGCGGCGGCCGTCAACGGGCTCGCTTCCTATGATTGGCAGTCCGGCGCCGCCAGGGAAGCCTACGAGCGGATCAAGGACCTGCTGGGCCGCGAGGCCCTGGACCAGCGCTTCGCCGGCATGAAGCAGGCGCTTGAGAACGCCACGGAAGAGGACCGGGCAGCCGTCAGCGGTATGCTCCGGGACCTGAACACGCTGCTGGACAAACACCGCCGCGGGCAGGACACGGAGGCTGACTTCCAGGAGTTCATGGCGCGGCACGGCCACCACTTCCCGGAAGATCCGCAGTCCGTGGAGGAGCTGATTGACGCACTGGCCAAGCGGGCAGCTGCGGCCCAGCGGCTCCTGCAGTCCATGTCGCCGGAGCAGCGGGAGGAGCTGATGCGCCTGTCCGCACAGGCTTTCGGGTCGGCGGAACTGATGGCCCAGCTCGACCGGCTCGACGACACCCTTCGGGCACTGCGTCCCGGAGAGGACTGGACCGGGTCGGAGCGGTTCGAGGGGCAGGAGGGGCTGGGCCTCGGCGACGGCACCGGCGTCCTCCAGGACATCGCGGAACTGGACGAACTCGCCGAGCAGCTTTCCCAGTCCTACAACGGATCAACGCTCGACGACCTGGACCTGGATGCCCTGGCCCGCCAGCTTGGGCAGAACGCCGCCGTCACCGCACGCACGCTGGCGGAGATCGAGCGGGCCATGCAGGACGGCGGGTACCTGCGCCGTGGCGCGGACGGGGACCTCCGGCTTTCGCCCCAGGCCATGCGGCGGCTCGGGAAGTCACTCCTGCGGGATACCGCGAAACAGTTGTCCGGCAGGCAGGGGCGCAGGGACACCCGCGTGGCGGGAGCTGCCGGCGAGCAGACCGGCTCCAGCCGCCAATGGGAGTTCGGGGACGCCGAGCCCTGGGACGTCACGCGCACGCTGACCAACGCGATCAGCCGTACCGCGGCCGACGGCGGGACCCCGGGCGCCGGACTCCGCCTCACCCCCGCGGACATCGAGGTGAGCGAGACAGAGGCCCGCACCCAGGCCGCCGTCGTCCTCCTTGTGGACGTTTCATTCTCAATGGCCGCCGAGGGGCGGTGGGTGCCCATGAAGCGCACTGCCCTGGCGCTGCACCACCTCGTGTCCACGCGCTTCCGCGGGGACAGGCTGGAGCTGATCACGTTCGGCCGCTATGCCCAGGCGATGGATATAGGCGAGCTCACGGCCATGCCTCCCCGGCGTGAACAAGGAACAAACCTGCACCACGGATTGCTGCTGGCCGGCCGGTTCTTCCGCAAGCATCCCTCCATGCAGCCCGTCCTCCTGGTGGTGACCGACGGCGAACCCACCGCCCACCTGCTTGCGGAAGGCGAGCCGTGGTTTTGCTGGCCGCCGGACCCGGAAACCATCCGGGTGACGGTGGCGGAACTGGACCGGCTGGGCCGCGCCGGCACCCAGGCCACGTTTTTCAGGTTGGGCAACGACCCCAGCCTGGAACGGTTCGTGCAGCGCCTGGTGCGCCGGGTGGACGGCCGCGTGGTGGCACCGGAGGCCGGGGACCTTGGAGCCGCGGTGGTGGGGGAGTACCTGCGTGCGCACTTCCGGGGGCGCGCGTTCGGCGACTCCGACTGGGCTTCCTAGCGGGACGCGGCGGGTGCCCGGTCCTGGACGCCGGACATGGAGAACCGCGGAATCATGGGCCGGAGTTGATGGCCCCGCAGGGCTGATCCATGTGAGGATCGGGGTATGCCTGACCGCCTGATGCTGCTGGACACTGCCTCGCTGTACTTCCGCGCCTTCTACGGAATGCCGGATACGATCCGGCGGGGGGACGGCACGCCAGTCAACGCCGTCCGGGGACTGCTGGACATGATTGCGCGGCTGACCACTGATTATCAGGCAACGCACCTGATCGCCTGCTGGGACGATGACTGGCGCCCGCAATGGAGGGTAGACCTTCTCCCCACGTACAAGGCCCACCGGGTGGCGGAGGCCGTCGCCGGCGCACCGGACGTCGAGGTGGTTCCGGATGCGCTTGAGGCACAGCTTCCGATGATCCGCCGGGTGCTTGAGCTTGCCGGCATCGCCATTGTAGGCGCGCCTGACCACGAGGCCGACGACGTCGTGGGCACCTACGCGAGCCACGCGGACCTGCCAGTGGATGTGGTGACCGGAGACCGCGACCTCTTCCAGGTCTGCGACGACGAACGGCAGGTCCGGGTGATCTACACTGCCCGCGGCATGAAGAACCTCGAAGTCATCACCGAAGAAGTGGTGGTGGCCAAGTACCGTGTGCTGCCCCAGCAGTATGCCGACTACGCCACATTGCGCGGCGACGCCTCGGACGGGTTGCCGGGCGTCGCAGGTATCGGCGAAAAGACGGCAGCGTCGCTGCTGCTCAAGCACGGCACCCTGGAGGGGCTGCTGGAAGCGGCCGGACATTCCGGCAGCGGACTGTCCGCCCCGGTGCGGGCCAGGTTGGCCGCCGCCGCGGGCTACCTCTCGGTTGCCCCCGCTGTCGTCAGGCTCGTGCGGGACCTGGACCTGCCGAGCCCCGAACAGGCTGGCGCCAAGCTAAGCCCCGTTTCGGGGGAGCCGCGCACCGAACTGGAACGCCTTGCCACCGAGTGGAACCTGGGCGGCTCGGTCCGGCGGCTTTTGGCGGCCCTCGACCTGCGGCAGTAGGGACTGCATCAAAGGAAGGCTGCGACAGCGCGTTGTGGCGAAGCGGCAGCCTTCCCTGCAGTTCCTTTTCCGGCGCTCCCTCAACGCACCAATCCGCACACTGCCCCTTGCGTCCCGCTTGCGTAGTCCAAAACAGGTAGTAAGCTTGCTGACCAATACTAGTAAGCTTGCTGATTAGTCGGAGAAGCGGGAGCAGGTCGAAAACATGAGTGCAGTTATTGGTGGTGCCATCTGGTCCCTGGTGGCCGCTGCCGGAGCGGCGCTGGCCGCCAGCGCGCCTTTCGGTGCTGCAGGCCATGGCGGCCAGTACCTCGCAGGTCATCTGCTCCTGGGCCTGGGACTGGGCCAGTTGCTCGCCGCGCTGCTTCGCGCGGCCGGGCGCCGGGTTCTCCTGAAGGCCCCGCGGACAACGCCGGTATTCGTGGCAGCGGTTCCGGGAGAGGCACCTGCCGCGGCCCGGCCAGTAAAAGCGGCTGTCCCTGCAGCAAACATCGAAACCACTGCCGTGACGGTCCTGCGTCCCAGGCCGTCCGCCGTCGTGCCGCTGCGGGGCAGGCATGCCGCCTGAGGTTCCAGGGCCCCGACACACGGGCAGGGCTATCCCGGTGCCCCGATGGCGGAGGGTTTGGGGCGCACTCGCCGCAACTATTGCAGCCGCCGCCCTGGCGGCCGGAGCATTCTTTGTTTCCTCTGGTCTTCGCGGGTCCGGCTCGGAGGAGGCGACCCTTCAGGGCTTGCAGATCCGCGTGCTCAACGTGAGCCAGGCCGCCGCAGAGAACAGGCTGGACGGCGCCCTTGCTGCGTTGGATGCGCTCGAAAAGGACCTGGAATCTGCCGCCGGAGGGGGCTTGGTGTCAGCGTCCAGGTACCGCGATATCGAAGCTGCGCTGACGGCGGTCCGGGCGGAGATCAGCCGCCACATTGAAGCCCAGGCCGCCGCGGCTTCCACAGCCAAGGCGGCTGCAGTGGCAGCCGAGCCCCCCACGGCGGACGCCTCCGGTGCGCAGTCACAGCCCGTCCCGCCCCAACCGGAAGAGCCCGCCGCCGCCCCTGTGCCCGAATCGGCACCCCAGGGACCGGAACTGCCTGATGCCGCCAAGGATTCCAAGGGCAAGGCAAAGGGGACGGGAAAGCCTTAATCCCGGTGTCCGGCCACGCTTCCGTCCCGGCAGTAGCGAAATTCCGGGCAAAATGGAGTGATGACTTCTCCGAGAGGCCGGAAGGCGCCGCCAGCCGGCAAAGCCTTCGACCTGGCGGCCATCGGCGCCGGTCTACCCTTTGCTGACTCGCTTGCGGCCTTGGCTGAAGCCCTGGGCGACGGCGTTGCCGGAGGAAGAGCGGGTGCCGGAGGAGCAGCAGTAGTGCAGGCACCGCCGGGAACAGGCAAGACCACACTGGTGCCGCCGCTCCTCGCCAACCTACTTGCAGCCGCCACCAGCCAGCCGGGCCGGGTGGTGGTCACCCAGCCGCGCCGCGTCGCCGCCCGTGCCGCCGCCCGCAGGCTTTCAGCCCTGGACGGCAGCCGGTTGGGAACCCGCATCGGGTACACCGTCCGGGGCGAACGCCAGGCAGGACCCGAAACCCTCATCGAGTTCGTCACGCCCGGCATCCTGCTGCGCCGCCTGCTGGCCGCTCCGGACCTCCCCACGGCGGGCGCGGTGGTCCTGGACGAGGTCCACGAACGCGGGCTGGAAACGGATCTGCTCGTCGGCATGCTCGCTGAGGTCCGCCAGCTGCGCGGCGACCTGGCCGTCGTCGCAATGTCCGCCACCCTCGACGCACCCCGTTTTGCCGCCCTGCTGGGTGATCACGACGGCGGCGGGCCGGCTCCCGTCGTCGACTGCCCCTCCGTGCTCCATCCCTTGGACCTAGAGTGGCGGCCGGCCCCTGCCGCCAGGCTGGACGGGAGGGGAGTGGCGTCCGCGTTCCTGGAATTCGTGGCAGGGACGGCCGCGGAAGCCCACCGGCGTGTGCTGGCACAAGACGGCGGCACCGACGCACTGGTCTTCCTGCCCGGGGCGAGGGAGGTTTCCCAGGTGGCGGCGAGGCTCCGCAGCCTGGTTGGCCCAGGGATCGACGTGCTGGAACTCCACGGCCAGGCAGGGGCAGCCGAGCAGGACCGCGCAGTCTCCGGCCGCGGGCCGGGCGACACCGCCAGGATCATCGTCTCGACAGCCCTTGCCGAGTCTTCGCTGACCGTCCCCGGCGTCCGGCTGGTCGTTGATTCAGGGCTTGCCCGTGAGCCGCGGCGTGACGCCGGGCGGGGGATGAACGGACTGGTCACGGTGTCCTGCTCCCGAGCCTCTGCGGAACAGCGTGCCGGGCGGGCTGCCCGCCAGGGGCCGGGGACCGTTGTCCGCTGCTACAGCCAGCAAGCCTTTGGCGCCGCACCGGCCCATGTGACCCCGGAAATCAACGTGGCGGACCTGACGGGCGCCGCCCTGTTGCTGGCGTGCTGGGGGTCCCCCCGGGGGAAGGGCCTCCCGCTGCCTGACGTGCCGCCGCAGCAGGCCATGGATGATGCGATGGAAGTCCTGGCGGAGCTCGGGGCAGTGTCCGGCAGCGGCCAGGCCACGGGTGCGGGCAGGATACTTGCCGGCATTCCCGCCGATCCGCGGCTGGGCCGTGCCCTGCTCGACGGCGCGGCTGCCGCCGGCCCCAAGGCGGCGGCGGAGGTGGTGGCCGCCGTGGCGGGTGATGGCCGCGCTCCGGGCGCTGACCTGGTGCGGCTCATGTCCCGGCTGCGCAGTGACGGCGGGCCGGCCGGGCGGCGTTGGGCGGAGGAGAGCCGCCGCCTCGAGGCGCTGGCCGGCCAGGCGGGCCCGCTGTCCGAAGCTCCCGCGCTTCCTGCCCTCGCTGGCGGTGCTGAGGTGGTGGGCGCCGTCGTCGCCCTTGCTTTTCCCGACCGTGTGGCACGCAGGGTCCCTGGCGACGGGCCGGAGCGCTACCTGCTGTCATCCGGGAGCCGGGCCGGGTTGCCGGCCGGAAGCAGCCTGGCAGGGCACGAATGGCTGGCCGTTGCTGAGGTGTCCCGCGCCGAAGGCAGGGACTCCGCCGGCACCGGAGCCGTGATCCGCGCCGCGGCTCCGCTCTCGGCCAGCCTTGCCGAGGCTGCTGCGTCACACCTTCTGGCTGAGGCCGTTGAGGCCGCCTTCACGCAGGGACGGGTTACCGCCCGGAGGGTCCGGCGATTGGGCGCTATTGGGCTCGCGTCCACTCCCGTGCGTCCCTCGCCCGCGGAGGGCAGGGCCGCGGTAGCAGCAGTGTTGGAGAAGGAAGGGCTTTCCGCCCTCAAATGGTCGACGCCGGCAGTATCTTTGCGCAGCCGGCTCGCCTTCCTGCACCGCGAGCTGGGCGGCCCGTGGCCGGACGTGTCGGAGGCGGGGCTCCTTGCCCGGCTGCAGGACTGGCTGGGATCCGAGCTCGAGGCGCTTGCAGGGGGCGCGGACGCCAGCACCATAGACCTCACCGGGCCGCTCCGGCGGCTGCTTCCCTGGCCGGAGGCGGCCGGGATGGACGAGCTCGCCCCGGAATGGCTGGAAGTCCCCAGCGGCTCCAGGGTGCGGATTGAGTATCCGGAATCCACAGCGGGGACGGAACGGCCCGTGGTTGCCGTCAAACTCCAGGAGTGCTTCGGGCTGGCGGCGACGCCCCGCCTGGTCCATGGCCGGGTACCGGTCCTGTTCCATCTGTTGTCACCGGCCCGGCGGCCACTCGCCGTCACCGACGACCTGACATCTTTCTGGTCCGGACCCTACGCACAGGTCCGCGCCGAGATGAGGGGGCGCTATCCCAGGCATCCCTGGCCGGAAGATCCCTGGACCGCACCGGCCACCGCACGGACCAAGCAGCGGAAATAGCAGGCTGCCGCGTTCGCCTACCCGGGCGCACGGCCCCGCGTGAGATCTCCGATACACGCCTGTTACTTACAGTCGACGCCCTGAAACATGCACAGCATAGGCTCGTTTCCACTTGGACAGTGTTGTCCTCAACAGGAAACGGAAGGACGTAAAGATGTTTCTCTTCAACAGCCTCAACCTCTTGCTCGACGGCCGGCGCAGTGATGACAGCCGGTCACACGGCGGCGGCAGCGGACAAACCGAATTCCCTGAAGGCCAGCTCAGTTCTGCAGCCTGGGAAGGCTGGTGGCACGAGGAAGCCGCCTGACAGCCGGACACCCTGGCCGCCTGGTTCCGTGCAGCGGCCCCGATCAAAACGGCGCTTCCGATCAGCCGGGCGCGCGGATGAAGCCAGCCACCGGCTCCGCAAGGGACGCGCCCACTTCCGTGGCTGACCGCTTCACGCCGGCCACCGCAAACGAATGGTCGCCGCCTTCCACCCACTGCAGGACAGCTGAGGGTCCTATCCGGCGCACCACGTCCTCGAGGATGCCGGGAGTGGCGAACGTGTCCCGGCTGCCCTGCAGGAACAGCATGGGTGAAGTGATGCCGTAGAGGTGTTCATCCCGGACTTTCTCGGGCTTTCCCGGCGGATGCAGGGGATACCCCAGGTAGACCAGTCCTGCAGCCTCCATCCCGTCCGCCACGGCCATCGAGGCCATCCGTCCGCCGAAGGACTTGCCTGCCGCCCACATCGGGCCGGCGCCGCCGTGTTCCGCCGCCTGGCCTGCCGCTGCCGCCATGGCTGCCCGCCAGGCTGCGATCGCCGTGGGCGGGCGGTCCGGGAACTTCCTGCCGGCCTCCCGGTAGGGGAAGTTGAAACGTAGGGTGGCGAGGCCAAGGGCGTTCAGGGCGTCGGTGAACCCGCACAGGAAGGGATGCTCCATGCCCGCACCGGCACCGTGCGCCACCACCACGGTCGCGGACGGGCTGTCAGGGCGCGCGTAGGCGCCGGAGACCATGACGTCACCCACCGGGATGCTGAGGGTGGTTTCAGAAGCTGGCATGTGTCCATCATGCCGGACCGGCCGCCCAGATCTGCCGGGCTCCTGTTGCCGGGGTGTACGTTGTCCCCATGGCGAGCGAACAGACCACCCTCACAGTCCAGGGTCCGAACGGCGAACGGGAGATGCGCATTTCCAGCCCCGGCAGGGTCATCTGGCCTGAGCCTGGAATCACCAAACTCGACCTCGCGCAGTACATCTGCGACGTTGGGGATGCGTTCATCGCTGCCAACGGCGGCAGGCCCGTGGCCCTGCAAAGGTTCTCGGGCAACATCGAGGGCGGGATGTTCTTCTCCAAGAACCCGCCGAAGGGCGCACCGGCGTTCGTCCGGTCCACCAACGTGGTTTTTCCGAGCGCGCGCTCCCATCCCATGCTGATCCTCGACGAACCAGCAGCAGCTGTATGGGCGGTGCAGATGAACACCATCGTTTTCCACCCCTGGCCCTCCCGCGCGGAAAACACGGACAATCCCGACCAGCTGCGCATCGACCTCGACCCGCAGCCGGGAACCGATTTCGACGACGCCATCCCTGCCGCGCTGGCGTTGAAGGAGGTCCTGGCTGAGGCGGGCCTTGACTGCTTCATCAAGACCTCAGGGAACCGCGGGCTGCATGTTTATGCGCCCGTTGAGCCCACCAGGGAATTCCTGGACGTCCGGCATGGAGTCATCGCCGCGGCCCGGGAACTCGAGCGCCGGATGCCGGAAAAGGTCACCACCGCCTGGTGGAAGGAAGAACGCGGCGAGCGGGTATTCGTGGACTTCAACCAAGCCAACCGGGACCGCACCATCGCCGGCGCCTACAGCCCACGGCCGCTGCCCCACGCTCCGGTGTCCTGCCCGATCACTTGGGACGAACTGGAAAGCGCGGATCCGAAGAACTTCACCATCCTCACAGTCCCGGACCGGCTCAAGACGCTCGGCGACCCCTGGGCGGACATGGGCAGGAACCCCGGAACCATCGACAGGCTCCTCGAGTGGTGGGAGCGTGACCTCAAGGCCGGCCTGGGCGAGCTTCCCTTCCCGCCCGACTACCCCAAGATGCCGGGCGAGCCGCCCAGGGTGCAGCCAAGCCGGGCGCGCAAGCAGGAGTAGCCGGAAGGGGAAGGCGACACCCGTCGTCGCCCACGTCCTTACCCAAGCGCGCTTTCGCAGCAGCTATTCGAAGCGGGACGGATCCCCGGTGCCGCGCCGGACAACCTCTGCCACGCCGCTGGAAAAGTCCACCACGGTGGTGGGTTCTGATCCGCAGTCGCCCGCGTCGATCACGGCGTCCACCTGGTGGTCCAGGCGCTCCTTGATCTCCCACCCCTGGGTCAGTGGATCCTCCTCGTCGGGGAGCAGCAGGGTGCTCGAAAGCAACGGCTCACCGAGCTCTGCGAGCAGTGCCTGTACCACCCGGTTGTCCGGAATCCTGACGCCAACCGTCTTCTTCTTCGGATGCAGCAGGCGCTTCGGAACCTCCTTGGTGGCCGGCAGGATGAAGGTGTAGCCGCCCGGGGTGACGGCCTTGATGCTGCGGAAGACATCGTTGCCGATGTGCACGAACTGGCCCAACTGGGCGAAGTCACGGCAGACCAGCGTGAAGTGGTGTTTGTCGTCCAGCCGGCGGATGCTCTTAATCCGGTCCAGGGCGTCCCTGTTGCCTATTTGCGCGCCAAGCGCGTAGCAGGAGTCCGTGGGATAGGCGATCAGCCCGCCGTCGAGCACTATCTTGACTGCCTGGGTGATGGCGCGGGGCTGGGGGTCCTGGGGGTGCACGTCAAAGTATCTGGCCATGCCCCTGAGCCTACGGCCCGGCACGGCGTTGCGCACCACCGTCCGGCATCCCCTACCACCCGCCCTTCGTTTGAGGCAGGATGTTGTCTGGTTCCACCATGTTCCGTCCCCATTCAAGGAGATCCGCCATGCCGACCACCCTCAACCCCTACATCAGCTTCCGCGACAACGCGCGCGAGGCGATGACCTTTTACCAGGCCGTCTTCGGCGGTGAGCTGTCCCTCAGCACTTTCGGGGAGTTCCAGGCCAGCGACGATCCGGCCGAATCGGACAAGATCATGCACGGCATGCTGACCGCAACCCAGGGGATGGTGCTGATGGGGGCGGACACACCGAACAGCATGGGGTACACGCCGGGATCATCCATCTCGATCTCCCTCAGCGGTGACGATGAAGCGGAACTGCGCGGCTACTACGAGAAGCTCAGCGGCGACGGCGGAACGGTGACCGTTCCAATGGAGCAGGCGCCCTGGGGTGACATCTTCGGGATGTGCACCGACCGGTTCGGCGTGGCCTGGCTGGTCAACGTTAACAACCCCGCGGGTGCAGCGGGAGCACCCTAGGCGGCTCTTCCTTACCTGGCGCTGCCGTGGCCGGGATTGCCATCAGGGAGCCGGGCTCCTTGAGGACAATGGGGGCCGGTGCGAGGATGTAGGCGTGCAGTCAGTCGTCAGATTCAGCGGCCCGGAACATGGGCGGCTCGCCACCGCCCCGCAACCGGGCTTCCGGCAGCGCTAGGTTCCCGGTTCGGCCCGGCATGGCCCGCACGCTCTATCTCGACGTCGACGGCGTCGTCTGTCCGTTCGGGCCAGACGGAGCCAGCTCTTGGCGATCCGGCTGGAAGTACGCCGATGCGGGCCTCCTGCCCGTGGCCTATGCGCCGGAACTCGTGGACGGGCTGAACGACATTGCCGCGATGCCGGGGGTGCGCTGCGTCTTGCTCACCAGCTGGGAAGAACTTGCCCCGCAGTACCTCTGCCCGGCCATCGGCCTGGACGGGGCACGGTGGCCCTACCTGACTTCAGCCGGGACAGGCTCGGGGGAAGGCTGGTGGAAGCTTCGTGCAATCCAGGATGACGTGGAAGCCGCCAGCCCTGGGGGCGTCGCTTGGATCGATGACCAGCTGGCCTTCGAGGCGGATGCCCAGTCCTGGATCAGGCTCCTCGGCCGGCGCATCCTGGCCGTTTCCCCCGATCCGAGACGCGGCATCTCGCCCCCAGAACTTGAGCGGATACGGTCGTTCCTCGGACAGCCGTTGTTTTTGACCTGATGTTGGGTACGCGTACGATCGATAAGGTTTCACGCCGGCCTGGTTAACGCCGCAAGTCATTCCAAGCGAACAGCTGGTGAATAACCTGGGTAACGCAGCCGGGGAAAAAGAAACTGCTGGACGTCGACTCTGCAGATTGGGCAACAGGTGGATATCACCTTCATGGTGGCGCTGGTCATCGCACTGGCACTTTTTTTCGATTTCACTAACGGCTTCCACGACACCGCGAATGCCATGGCCACGCCCATCGCAACCGGCGCCATCAAGCCAAAAACCGCGGTGACGCTCGCAGCCATCCTGAACCTCGTGGGTGCATTCCTTTCCACGGAGGTGGCCAAAACGGTCTCCGGCGGAATCATCCGTGAGGGATCGGACGGCGTCCAGATCACGCCGGACATCATCTTTGCCGGCCTGATGGGTGCAATCCTTTGGAACATGATCACCTGGCTCAAGGGCCTTCCCTCGAGTTCTTCACATGCCTTGTTCGGCGGGCTCATCGGTGCCGCCATTGCCGGCATCGGCTTTAACTCCATCAACCTTGAAGGCCTCCTCCAGAAGGTCATCCTCCCGGCGATCTTCGCACCGCTTATTGCCGGCGTCGTTGCCTACATCTGCACGCGCCTCGCCTACGCGCTGACCTCGCGCCACGACCCCGAAACCGGGAGCAAGCTCACCCAGAAGCGCGGCGGCTTCCGGACCGGCCAGATCTTCACGTCCAGCCTGGTTGCACTGGCCCACGGCACCAACGACGCCCAAAAGACCATGGGCATCATCACGCTGGTCCTGATTGCCGCCGGAACCCAGGACGCCGGTTCAGGCCCCCAGTTCTGGGTCATCGCGGCCTGCGCCCTGGCCATCGCCGTCGGCACGTACGCTGGCGGGTGGCGCATCATCCGCACTATGGGGGCCGGTCTCACCGAGGTTAAGCCCGCCCAGGGCTTCGCAGCCGAGACCAGCACGGCGTCCGCCATCCTTGCGTCCTCACACCTCGGCTTTGCACTCTCCACCACCCAGGTTGCGTCCGGTTCCGTCATCGGCTCCGGCATGGGCCGCAAGGGAACCAGCGTGCGCTGGAGCATGGTGGGTAAGATCGCACTGGGCTGGCTCTTCACCCTCCCCGCCGCCGGTATTGTGGGGGCGTTGACCGCCCTGCTCGTCAAGACGGGCGTGGTTGGCGTTTTGATCGCCGCCGTTGCCGGCACCGCAGCCGTGCTGCTGATGTTCTTCTACTCACGCAAATCCGCCGTCGGCCATCACAATGCCATCGAGGTGGAAGAGGCCGGACAGGCCGTGCGTTTTGCCAAGAAGAAGGCCCTGGCACGTGCCCACGCGCGCGCCAGGGCCAAGGCAAACACCCAGCCCATGGCGAACATCCAGACCAGGCCAACCGCCCAGCCCGATAACGAAGCCCAAGCCGGCACTCAGGCGGAAGCCGAAGCCGTCGACACGAAGGATGCCCAACGATGAAGTGGTTGGAACTGCTTACCGTAGCCGGTGCCACGCTGGCGGCTGCTGTGACTGTGGTGGTCCTCTATTCCCTGGGCGTCAGGCTGACGGCCATCGCCGGTGACCCGCAGCAGGTGTCACCGGGCACCAAGCGGGCCTTCGCGTACGTCTGCTTCGGCCTGTGCGGCCTGGCAGTGCTCTTCGGGCTGTACCTCATCATTCCGTACTTTTCCGGCTGACCCCGCC
>NZ_JAUZVL010000019.1:0-77454 GCF_031844545.1 Arthrobacter sp. AB6 | reverse complement strand
ACCAAGCTGAAGGGCTTGAGCCCGGTACAGTATCGGGTCCAGATGCGCGCGGCATAGGTCATTCCTAGCCGAGGCTTGCAGTCCCCTTTCAAACAACCGCAAGCCCGCTCGCCGACGGAACTGCGCAATTGTTCTGAGCAGAATGGTCGGTGGAGGTGGGTTCGCCCTGGCTACTCTGGACTACATGGGAACTGGCGACGTGAGCACGACGTGCAAATGACACTCAAAAAGCTCTACTGGCGCCTGGTGGACAGGCGGGTCAGGAAGCTGGCACCGGAATGGGAATCCCGGCTCGGCGCGACCGCGCTGCGCCTCAACGTGGAGAGTTATATACGCTTCAGGGCGGGATGGCTAACGGCCGTAATTGGGGCGGCAGTGTTGTATCCAGCCATATGGTTTGGCATGCCGGCCTCTGTGGCTTTTCCGCTTGTGCTTGTAGTCGTCATACTGTCTTCGTCCCTTATATTCTCGGCAATACCGGTAACCAAACGCCACATGAAGGCCACTACAGACCATCTTGGTCTTCCCGAAAAACCCGAAATTACACTCAAGGCGATGCAGTCACCGGCCAACTTTGACATGTGGCTCCTTGAAACAAGGGAACATCACCATCTAATGAACGACGAAAAGTAACCTGCGGGCCCACTCTCGTAAGAGCAACCTCAAACTAACAATCGACCTGAGTGGCCTTAGAACTTCCAGCAACGACAGAAGTCCCCGTCCCAAATGGGACGGGGACTTCGTCGAAGAGCCGATCGCTGGCCGCTAGAGTGGACCTCGTACATTTACGAGTCCAACTTTCGGGGACCAGTTCACGCTGGGACGAGGGCTTTCTCCGTATTAGGCGGGAACCTGCGCCGGAAGGACCCGGGTCAGGCGGCCTGATTTAGCGCATCCTCCGCCGCAACCCAGGAAATCATGGCGCACTTGACCCGCGCCGCATAGCGGGCCACACCCTCAAACGCCGCCGCATCGCCGAGCAGCGCCGGATCCGCCGGGACCTTCCCCCGGGAGCGCAGGACCTCCCGGAAGCTGTCGATCACTTCGTGCAACTCGGCCACGGTCATTCCCTCTGCCAGTTCGCTGAGCACGGACGCGGAGGCCATGGAGATGGAACAACCCGCCCCGTCCCACGAAACCTGGGCCACTTTTCCGCCAGCGACAGCGAGCCTCAGGGTGACCTCGTCCCCGCACACCGGGTTGAGCTGGTGGGACTGGCCCGTGGAAGCGCCCTCGGGGGCCGCTGTCCCCGCCAGTCCGCTGCCGTGCCGGGCCTTCGAATGGTCCAGGATGATTTGCTGGTACAGCTGGTCAAGGCTCATGGCGTCCTTCGGTCTTCGCCGCTATGCGCGGAAATAGGCCCGCACGCCGGCTACGGCGTCCAGGAATTGGTCGACGTCGTCCGTCGTGTTGTACAGGTAGGCGCTGGCCCTGGTAGTGGCAGTAAGGCCCAGCCTGCGGTGCAGGGGCTGCGCACAGTGGTGGCCGACGCGCACGGCGATCCCCCGCGAATCCAGGAACTGCCCGACGTCATGGGCATGGACCCCCTCGACGTCGAAGGCAGCCAGTCCGATGCGTTCCTGGCCCGCGGCGGGACCCAGCACCCGGATTCCGGGAAGGGACTCCAGCCCGGTGACCATGCGCTGGCCGAGCCCGGCTTCCCACTGGTGGATCCGGTCCAGCCCCGTTTCGGTCAGGTAGTTGGCTGCAGCCGCCAGCGCCACGGCCTGGGAAATCCGCTGCGTTCCGGCTTCGAAGCGCTGTGGTGCCGGCAGATACTCGGCGCGTTCCATGGTGACAGTGGTGATCATGGAGCCGCCGGTCAGGAAGGGCGGCAGGACATCAAGCAGCTCCTGCTTCCCGTACAGCACCCCGATTCCGGTGGGGGCCAGCATTTTATGGCCGGAGAACACGGCGAAGTCGACGTCAAGGTCCTTGACGTCCAGGGCCAGGTGCGGCGCGGACTGGCAGGCGTCCAGGACCGCCAGGGCGCCGGCCCGCCGGGCGAGGGCCACAAGGTCGGCGACAGGGTTGATGGTGCCCAGGACGTTCGACGCGTGGGTGAACGCAAGCACCCGGGTCCGGGCGCCGATGATCTCCGCGGCTGCTTCCATGCGGAGGTGGCCGGAGTCGTCGATGGGGATGTAGCGCAGGGTTGCGCCGGTACGGAAAGCAAGTTCCTGCCACGGGATCAGGTTGGCGTGGTGCTCCATTTCGGTGACAACGATTTCATCTCCCGGATTGAGGGCGAGCTCCTTGAGCCTGGCGTCGCCCCGGCCCTGCGCCGCCCACAACCCTGCGTTGGACAACGCGTAGCTGAGCAGGTTGAGGCCCTCAGTGGCGTTTGACGTCCAGACAGTCTCCGCGTAGTCAGCGCCGATGAAGTCCGCGACGGTTTGCCTGGCATCCTCGAAGGCCTCGGTGGCTTCGACGGCAAGGTGGTGCGCACCCCGGTGCACGGCCGCGTTGCGCTGTTCGTAGAATTCCTGTTCGGATTCAATGACGCTCAGCGGGTTCTGTGAGGTGGCGCCGGAGTCGAGGTAGACGAGCGGCCTGCCGTTGACCAGCTGGTTCAGGACCGGAAAGTCGTTGCGGATGCGGAGTACCTCTGCGTCGTCCATGGCCGGCAAGGCGCGTTCCAGTGTGGCTGGCGTTGATACTACGGCCAAGACTAACTCCTTGAGATGCCAACGGATGACACTCAATTGTCCCACAACACGGCTGTGGCGGCCGCCCGGGAAGGGCAGCCGCCACAGCCGCTCCGGGCTTCAGCCCGCGGAACGGAGGGCCGGCGACGGCTGGGGGGAGAGTCTCGGTCTCAGAAGACTCTGACGTCGCCGGCCCCGTTTGGCCCGGTCACGGGGACCGGAAACTTGAGGAGCCTTGTACTGCTTTCAGCATGCTCTGCGGCTTTGTGTCCGCCGCGTCCTTGCTTCCTTAAGTAAATACTGCGGCGGCAGGAGGTACACGAGTAGGCAGTACTCGAATTCGGCGACCCACTACTACCGGGACCACCCGGCAGATACCCGGGAGGGTGATTCGCGACGGCGGGTGCCCACCACAGCCATCAAGCGGAAGGAGGCAGGCAAAAGCGGCTGCGCCGCCTGGGCGCAGCGGGGGTGGGTGTATTTCCGTTACCGGCTGCCAGGACTACTTGGGGAGCGCTGCGTCGAGCTCATCCCGGCTGCGCACACCGAGTTTCACGTAGGTGCGGTACAGGTGTCCCTCGACCGTACGGACAGACACCATGAGCCGCTGGGCAATCTCGCGGTCCGTAAGGCCCTGCACGGCAAGCTCCACGATGTCCTGCTCCCGGCGGGTGAGCTGCACGGCAGGGGTGGCGGCAATGAAACGGCCCTCCCGGAACCGCTCGCCCAGTTCGTGGTCACACTTTTCGCGCTGGGCCACGGCCTGCCTGGAGCGGCGGCGCTCCCCTGACTGCTCCAGCACGGTGCTGGCGCGGGCGTAGGCCTCACGTGCGAGGTTGACGAAACCTGATTCCTCCAGCGAGGCCGCGGTATCCATCAACGCATCCCCGTCAGCGGCTTCCCAGTCCGTGGCCAGTTTCAGCATGGCGGCTGCCCAACGGCCTTCCACGCCCTGCGCCGCTCTCTGCACCATGGGGATCACGGAGGGGTCCCCCAGGTCCCAGCCGAGTCCCAGCAGTTCCAGCAGGGTACCCGCCCTTGCAGAGGCCTCAGTGGTGGTCATCAGCGTGTGCAGTGCAGCCAGCCCCTTACCGTCCCGGGACAGGTACTCTGATGCGGCGGCAGCGTAGGCGCGGGCAAGGAAGTCATGGGCAGGAGCGCCCGCCAAAGCATCTTTGTAGTCCTGTTCCAGCCGCTTACCTTGGGCAGAGTCTCCCAGCCGCGCTGCGACATAGAAGCCCAGCGCCGAGCCGAAGCGGAACAGCTGGAGCGGATCGTTGAGCCGCAGCGCTTCCACCGCCGGCAGCAGCAGCTGGTAGGCCCGTTCCATCCGGCCCTGCCGCAGCATGGAGTAGCCGCGCAGCACCTGCAGGCTGCCGTTGAAGGTCGCTGCCGAGGGCGTGTGCCCTGCGGCGTAGCTTTCGAGCTCGCGCTCGGCGGAGTCCCACTCCCCCATGGCAAGGTAATCTGCCACCAGCCGCCCCAGGACGAACTCGGAAAAGAAAAACAGCTCTCCTTCCAGCGCGCGCAGTTCAGAGGCCGCCAAAAGCGAGGCCTCGAGTCCTTCGGCGGCATTGCCGGCTGCAGCCAGGGCATGTGCCAGCACTGCCCCGCCGACTGCCCTGACCGGCGCCTCTTCTTCAGCGGAACTGCGGTTCCTGATGTCCGCCACGCGGCCGCGCAGTGCCGATGCGTCCATTTCCGCGCCGAGCTGGAGCAGCTGCAAGAGCTCCTTTAGCCGCCCCGCCGTTGCCTCCGCCATCCCGGCGTGTTGTTCCCCCGTCTCTGCTGCCATGGCCGCCACGGGACGGCCTGTTGCCTGATGGGCCGCAGCCCTCAGCAGCAGGACGGAGGGACCTTCGGGATGGTCTGCCAACTGGAACCAGCAGGAGTCAAGCAGCGCGGCGGCGTCCGGGTATGAGCCCTCGTTGTACAGGGCGCGCGCCTGGATGGCGTGGGCCAGGGGAATGAGCTCCGGGTCGTGCACCTTGGCGGCGATGGTGCGGGCGCTGTGGTTCCGGAAGCGGTTCAGTGCCTCGCGTGCGGCGTCCAGCATCTCGGCGTCGGACACGCGCAGGCCGCATTCAAGGGACCACTCCACGGACCTCAGCCGGCCTTCGCCGCGCAATGTGGCGGGGTCCTTGTATTCCCGGATCTTCTCCAGGAGCTGCAGGCTGCGGGAGACCGAGATGGTGTTCCTGATGGCTTCCGCGAACAGGCCGTTCCAGACGGTCAGTTCCGCGGGGACACCCGAATTTTCGACCACCATCTGCTGATCCAGCAGGGAGCGGACTATGGGCGCCCCGCAAATGTCTTCGATCACTTTCCGGCCCACCGGCCCGGCAAGCGCAATGAATTTCAGGGCTTCCTGTTCCTCCGGCCGGCGCCGGAGATGATCCTTGGTGACAACTGCGGTGAGCCGGACCCCATCCGTCGGCAAAGAACCCAGCAGGACCCAGATTCCGTTCCGCTTGGCCAGTATCCCGGCCTCTGCAGCATCGTGGAGCAGGGCGTCCAGGATCCGGGGGTTGCCCCCGGAGGCGCTCCAGACGGCGTCAACAGTGGCGTCCGGAACTGTTCCGTCAAGAACGTGGTCCAGGATTTCCTCGACCTGTTCACGGTTAAGCGGACGCAGGTCCACCCGTTCGGCCAGGCCGTCGTACCAGAGCTGGTCCAATGGCTGGGGAAGGCCCGGCCGCGGCCTGGCAGCCGCAACCACTGTTGCCCATCCTGCGGAGATCAGGTCCGCCACCACGCCGGCCGAAGCCTCGTCCAGGTAGTGTGCGTCATCAATGAGGAGCAGGACAGGGAGCCCGTTTCCTGCCTTCAGCCTTTCGAAATAGCTCCACATGGACCGCAGGACGGCAACCGGAGAAACAGACTCCTCGGCGGTCAGCTCCCCGGTGTAGGGAGTTAGGACGCCGAACGGCACGGCTGTAAGGGCAGAACTGCCATGCAGCTGCAAGACATTCAGGTCCTTGCCCAGGCGTTCCGCGATCCCCTCCGTCAAGGAGGATTTTCCGATGCCCGGCCCTGCCATGACAAAAACCGCTTGGCTCGCATGGTTCCGGACAATGGTGCAGATCCGTTCAAGCGGCTCCCGCCGTCCGGTGAGGAGCCGGTGCGCCGTGGGAGGCTTGTGGCCGTTATACGAGTCCAGTCAGATCACCCCTGGAAGTGACGCCGAGTTTCGTGAAGACCTGGTACAAGTGGCCTTCCACGGTGCGGACGGACACGCCCATCTCCAGGGCGATGTCACGGTTGGAGGCACCCCGGCCCGCCAGCCGGGCAATCTGGCGTTCCCTGCTGGTCAGCAACGGGCTTCCGCTGCTGGGCACGATGGGAAGGTTCGAGACGGTCGCGGCGAGGATGTCCAGCCGGGCCTGCGCGGTCCGCGCGGTCAGGGAATCGCCATCCTGGCGTGCGAAATCCACGGCCAGGGCCATGCACCGTGCCTCCACGGCATCCAGTTCGAGGGTGGCGGCCAGTTCGCCACCGGCGAGGAGGGTCCTGGCGTCCTTTGTCCTGCTTCCCACAGCGATCAGGCGGGAAACCTCGGCGAGCGGGCCCTGGCGGTGGCCCGCAATCTCCTCCAGGAGGCGGAAGTCGGCATCACTGCCATTGACGGTCGCAGCGAGCAGGTTGATCCCGGCCAAGGTGAAGCGACCGGCCTCGAGGTCCTGCCGGGAGCACCGCTTGAGGCCGGTCACGGCGTCGGGATCGCCCAGCCAACGGCCCGCCACGAGCGAGCAGAACTCAACGATGCTGTCGGTGATGAAGCTGGACTTTCCTGACGTCCTTTGCAGTTTCGCCAGGTACTTGCGCGACTGGGCTGCGTTGCCGGTTTGGGCGTGGGCCAGTGCAATGGCCGCGTACGCGCAGCGGAGGGCGGCCTGGACCGGCTGCAGCTCCAGCTGGGCCGCGGCGGAGATCAGGGGGTCGAGGGCAGCCATGCCGCGCCCCGAATAGACGTAGGCGATGCCGGCCGCCAGTTCGGTAGCGGCACTGCGGAAGGGAAGGCTGTGCGGCTCCTCCGTGGCCGCCTGCGGACCCAGGAGGTCGATGCACCGCCGCCACTGCCCGGCCGTCAGCAGCACAAGGTAGGCCTCCCGGGTGTACCGTTCCCGCAGGCCGACAATATGGGAGGCATCGCTGAGTTGGCCGCCCAGCTGGCGCATGAGGCCGAGCGCATCCATCTCGCGGCCGGTCATGGCCAATGCGGTCATCAGCAGGATGGCCGCATTCATGCGGTAGCCGGTATCCGGGTTCAGGGCAGGGTCCGCAGCCCTTTCAAGGTCCGGGATGATGGCAGCGTAATCACCCACGAAGGCGCGATACTCGAACCCGCTCAAGGCCACCCGGTTCGCCGCCGCGGCCGCAGGCTCGGGCCACGCAGTAAAGTTCGGGGCCCGCTCCAGCCTCTGCCGGGCTTCACTGAGCAGATCCGGCACCTTGCCTGCCGCCTCCGGGAGCCACATCATTACCTGGGATTTGGCGGCTATGACATCCGCATATTCCCCGACATCAAGGCTTTCAAGTTCCGGCTGCGAAATGTCGTCAAGTGCGGCCATGGCCTGGACCGGCATGTCCAGCTGAAGATACGCGGCGGCTTTCTGCCGCTGGCCGGCTGTCCACTCCCGGTCCGTCCGCTGAAGCATTTCGGCGTAGGTCAGCGCAAACCGCGGATCGAAGAGCTGGACTGCCGCTTCCGCCGCCGCCAGCGCCAGGGCGGGACTCAGGTCCGCCTCGCATTCATGCGTCCACGCCGCGAAAGCCATCAGCTCCTCGACGGTCATGGCGGCAGGATCAGGTTCCGCACCGGCCAGGAGCACGCTGCGCAGTTCCCTGCGCCGGGCAATGCTCAGCCAGGTGCGCACCACGTCACCGATGTACTTTTCGCGCAACGAAACCCAGCGATGGTCGGACTGGTCGATCTCGAGCAGGCCGCCGTCTTCCATGTCGGCCACCACTTCGGCACGGTAGATGGCCGTCAGCCTGGACAGCTCAACCCTGCGGGCGCAGGAAAGCATCTCGATGACTTCCCGGGTTTCGGGCGTTTCCCTGGACCATCTGGACCGGACGATGTCGTCAAGGCTGGCCGCGCCGTCGAGCACCACTTTGTCCCGCAGGGTCCAGACTGAATCGGAGAGCACCAGGTTTCCGGACAGCTGCTGTTCGGTGACGAGCGCCTTCAGGAGCAGCGGGTTGCCGCCCACCATGTGGTGATAGGTGCTGACCAGGGATGCCGAGACGCGGTGCCCCAACAGGGACAACAGGACCTGGCGGGTCTGCAGTTCGTTGAGGTTGTTCAGCCGGACTTCGGTCAGCCGGTGGTCCGTGAGCAGCCAGTGGAAATCGGCAGGAAGATCGCTGATTTTCGGGGCTACTGCGATGATTCTGGCGGTGCCGGTCAGCAGGACGTTGAGCAGCACTCCGGCGCTCATGTCGTCAATGCTGGCGGAGGTGTCAAGGGTGATGACACAGGGGCGTCCTGCCGCGTCACTGCGGATCAGGGAAGTAATGCCGCGGAGGATTGCCGTGGGCGAGCCCATGTACGCCTGCGGAAGCCTGGCCAGGAGGAAAGAAAGGCAACCATAGGGCGTGGTGGAGCCTGCAGGTCCGCTGCGGAGCTGGAGTGACCAGATGTCGGGGCCGAGGTCCATCACGGCAGCGCGCGCCAAGGAGGACTTTCCCACGCCGCGGCCGCCGGTGATCACTACCCCAAGGGAGTCTGCGCTGGTCAGGGCGGTGCGGACTGACTCAAGGTTGGCGCCGCGTGCGGGGGCAGACCAAAGCTGACCCTCCCGCCTCTCGGAGGTGTCTGTGTTCAGCCCGGCGTGGTGAGGTGTTGACCCACGTCCCCAGCTAAGTGGCTCGATTGACATGAACTTTCCCCTACATCCCGCGATAGCGGGATGTAGCCCCATCGCTCCCCCGCATAGGTAGAAGACTACCCCGCACCAGAGACAAGGAGACAGAGCCAAAGGCACTTAAGTTTCAAAGTTATTGGAGCATTCAAGTTGCTGGAGTAACTAAGTGGCTGGAGTGATTGGTTACTGTCGCTCGGACTTCGCTGGATGGAACTTCTGCTGCGCCGCTGTGAGGCCGTCACGCAGCAGCGCTTCCACAGCGTCAGCTGCATCGTCCAGGAGGAAGGGCAGTTCCCTTAGCTCGGCCGAGCTGAAGTCGCGGAGCACGTAATCGGCGGTCTCCATGCGTCCCGGCGGCCTGCCTACCCCCACCCTGACGCGGAAGTAGTCCTTGGTGGCCAAGGCCCTGGAGATGTCCCGCAGCCCGTTGTGGCCGCCTTCTCCCCCGCCGATCTTGAGCTTGACCGTATTAAAGGGAATGTCGATCTCGTCGTGGACCGCCACTACATGGTCCGGTGCGATGCCGTAAAAGTTCGCCAGCGCCGCAACGGGCCCGCCGGAGACGTTCATGTAACTCATCGGTTTTGCCAGCACGACGCGGGGGCCCCCGATGCCGAGGCGGCCTTCCAGAACCTGGGCGCGGGCCTTGTGGCTTTTGAAGCCGGCACCTATCCGGCTTGCAAGCTCGTCAAGGACCATCTGGCCGACGTTGTGCCGGTTGCCCTGGTACTGGGCTCCGGGGTTTCCGAGGCCGACAATCAGCCAACTATCAGTCATGGATCAATCCTAGGGTGGGGGCCCGCCGGGCCTGGTGCGGCGGCGGGCGGCAGACATGCCAATGGCCGGACCCCGCAGGAGTCCGGCCATTGGCAGGGAGTGCGGCTGATTACTCGGCTGCGGCTTCCTCGGTGGCCGCGGGAGCGGCCTCGGAGGCAGCTTCGCCCTCTTCGCCGGTTTCCTCTGCAACCTCAATGGCCTCGGAGATGTTCACCACGAGCGCCTCGGGGTCGGTCAGCAGGACCGAGCCCTTGGGCAGGACCAGATCGGAAGCGTGGATGTGCTCGCCGGCGCCACGGCCTTCGATGCTCACCTCAACGGCCTCGGGCAGGTGGGTGGCCTCGGCCTCGAGGGACACCACGGTCAGTTCCAGGTTGTGCACGGTGCCGGGGGCGGTTTCGCCGGCAACGTGCACGGGAACGTCAACCGTGACCTTTTCGCCCTTGCGGACGGTGAGGAGGTCGATGTGCTCGATGATCTGCTTGATGGGGTCGCGCTGGACGTCCTTCACCAGGGCCAGGTGGCCTTCGCCGTTGATGTCCAAGGACAGCAGTGCGTTGGGCGTGCGGACTGCCAGGGTGGTGGCCTTGGCCGGAAGCGTGACGTGGATGGGCTCTGCGCCGTGACCGTAGATGACGGCGGGGATGAGGTTGGCCATCCGGGCGCGGCGGGCGTAGCCCTTGCCGAATTCGGTGCGCAGTTCTGCTGCGAGCTTCTGCTCAGACATGGAAATCTCCTTGAATCCTAAACGGTGTTCAGCAAGGGCGGAGGTCTGTTGCGACCTTCAACGCCGGGCGGCCGGAGCCGGCCCTTCCTAGAAGGGAGATTCAGACCCAGTCGATAACGGAGACCTGCAACGGCTTCCCGCACATGCGGTTACCGGTGCTCTCCCTCGCCAAGGTATCGCTGTACAGCTTACCAGCGCCGGGCCCGTTTATTGAAAACGGGACCGGCGCCGGTGCAGGCGGCGCCCTCAGGCGTTGCCGTCGAAAAGGCTGGTGACTGAACCGTCGTCGAACACTTCACGGACCGCGCGCGCGATCAGCGGGGCGATGGAAAGCACCGTCAGCTGGGGGAACCGCTGGGATGCCGTGAGCGGCAGGGTGTTGGTGACAACCACTTCCCGGGCGCCGGACTCGGAGAGGCGCTGGGCGGCGGGATCGGAGAAGACCGCGTGGGTGGCCGCGATGATGACATCCTTGGCGCCGGCGTTCTTCAGCACCTGCACGGCGCCGGAGATGGTTCCGCCGGTGTCGATCATGTCGTCGATCAGGACGCAGGTGCGCCCCTCGATCTGGCCCACCACGGTCTTGGACACGGCCTGGTTCGGCACAGTAAGGTCGCGGCTCTTGTGCACAAAGGCGAGCGGCGCGCCGCCCAGGCGCTCGGCCCACTGCTCCGCGACCCTGACGCGTCCGGTGTCCGGGGAAACGACGGTAACGTTTTCGGCGGCCACCCGGGTGCGGATGTAGTCAGCGAGCAGCGGGATGGCCATGAGGTGGTCCACCGGGCCGTCGAAGAAGCCCTGGATCTGCGAGGTGTGCAGGTCCACGCTCATGATGCGGTCCGCGCCGGCGGTCTTGTACAGGTCCGCCACAAGGCGGGCGGAGATGGGCTCCCTGCCCCGGCCCTTCTTGTCCTGGCGGGCGTAAGGGTAGAACGGGGACACCACCGTGATGCGCTTGGCAGAGGCACGCTTCAGCGAATCGATCATGATCAGCTGTTCCATCAGCCAGTTGTTCAGCGGCGCGGGGTGGGCCTGGATGACAAAAGCATCCGTGCCGCGGACGCTTTCACCGGCACGGACATAGATCTCACCGTTGGCGAAGTCATAGGCATCCACCGGCAGCAGGTCGGTACCGAGCTCCTTGGCGATCTCCTTGGCCAGCTCCGGATGGGCCCGGCCGGTTGCGAGCACCAGTTTCTTCTCGCCGCGCGCCGTAATTTCGCTCATGGTTACTTGCCCTCTTCTGTAGATGCCGGGGTACTTGAGGAATCTGTGGTGGCCGCCCGGGCCAGTTCAGCGGAGCGGGTTCCCGGGCGGTTGGCCGCGACCCATCCCTCGGCATTGCGTTGGGCGGCAACAGTCACTGCAAGCGCTCCCGCCGGCACGTCTTTTCGGATCACGGCGCCTGCGCCGCTGTAGGCGCCGTCCCCCACGGTGACCGGGGCAACGAACACAGTGTTGGAACCTGTCCGGACGCCCGAGCCGATGACCGTGCGGTGCTTCTTTTCGCCGTCGTAGTTTGCCGTGATGTTTCCGCACCCGATGTTGGTGTCCTCGCCGATTTCGGCGTCCCCGGCATAACCGAGGTGTGACAGCTTGGAACCGCGCCCGATAGTCACGTTCTTGGTTTCGTAGAACGCGCCGATCTTGCCGGTGTCCCCCAGGACAGTTCCCGGACGAAGGTAGGTGAAGGGGCCGACGGCGGCGCCCGCACCGATGACGGCGCCTGAACCGTGGGTGCGGGTTACCTTTGCGCCCTCGCCGATGGTGACATCCGTCAGGGTGGTGTCGGGGCCGACGACGGCGTCCCGCGCTACGGTGGTGGCGCCGTGGAGCTGGGTGTTGGGAAGGATCCGGACGTCCTCGTCAAGGGTTACGGACGAGTCGATCCAGGTGGTGGCGGGGTCCACTACGGTGACGCCGGCGCGCATCCAGGCCTCCACGATGCGGCGGTTCAGTTCTGCGCCCAGTGCGGAGAGCTGAACGCGGTCATTGGCCCCTTCCACCTGCCAGCGGTCAGCGGTGACGACGGCGGCAACGCGGCCGCCTGCCTTCCGCGCGAGTCCGAGCACATCAGTGAGGTATTTTTCGCCCTGCGAGTTATCGGTGGTGACGTGGGCGAGTGCGTCCCGAAGGACGGCTGCGTCAAAGGCGTAGATGCCGGAGTTGACCTCACGGATCAGGCGTTCGGCGTCCGACGCGTCCTTGTGTTCGCGGATGCCGGTCACCGTGCCGTCCTCGCCGCGAAGGATCCGCCCGTATCCGGTGGCATCGTCAAGATCGGCGGTCAGCACGGTTACGGCATTGGCTTCACGCTCGTGCGTGGCCACAAGCTCGGCCAGCAGTTGTCCGGACAACAGCGGCACGTCGCCGTAGGTCACCACCACTGTGCCGGTAAGGTCCTCTTCTGCGTCCAGGGCCTGGAGGGCTAATTCCACTGCACGGCCCGTGCCGGGGATGTCGTCCTGGTCCACGATCAGGGCAGCAGGATCCAATTCCTCGACGTGGCGTGCCACCAGGTCACGTTCGTGACGGACCACGATGGCCAGCTGCCTGGGCTTGACGCTGCGGGCAGCCAGCAGTGCGTGGCCCACCATGGACCTGCCGCCGATCTCATGCAGGATCTTGGGGGTACGCGACTTCATCCGCGTACCGGCGCCTGCCGCCAGGACGATTACTGCGGCCGGGCCGGTATTCTCGGGGATCACGTACGGGCTCTCCTTGCTTGTTTACGCTGGCGCTTACGGTGTCCGGCCACATTGCGGGCGGCACCGTATGTCATCCTACTGAACGCTCCTCGCACAGCAGTTCCGCCCATAGGATTCGAACCTATACTCCACGGCTCCAAAGGCCGGGGTGCTGCCATTACACCAGAGCGGACCATGCCTTGGCGCGCGGCCGGGCACAAGTAGTTATTTTGCCACGGGTTCGGGGCACCGCGCGACATGGGCCGTTCATCCCCTGTCCTTCCCCCGTTCCTGTCCCGCCCCGCCCGCTTTCCCGGCCCGGCCGGAGCGCGGCGAATCGGCCGGAAACTCGTAGTGCATGATGGAACGGTGAGCAACAACCCCCCGCGGAGACGGATGACCGGACTTCAGCGGCGGAGCCAGCTGATCGACGTCGGACGCGGCCTCTTCGCCGTCCGCGGACTCGACGGCACCACCATCGAGGAAATTGCGGCCTGCGCCGGAGTATCCAAGCCGGTCATCTACGAGCACTTCGGCTCCAAGGAAGGCCTGTACACCCAGGTGGTGGACCACGAGTTTCGGCTCCTCCTGGACTCGATCAACGGGGCACTCACCGAGGAAGCCAAGCCGCGCGTCCTGGTGGAACGTGCCGCCTTGGCCCTGCTCACCTACATCGAAGACCGCACCGAAGGTTTCCGGATCCTGATGCGGGACGCTCCGCCGTCCCAGCCGGAAGGCGCCTTCTCCACGCTGCTCTCGCACGTGACCGCGAAGGTGGAGCACATCCTCTCCGACGAGTTCGACCGCCGCGGCTTCAGCGCCCAGGACGGCGCCATGTACGCCCAAATGCTCGTCGGCATGGTGGCCATGACCGGCCAGTGGTGGCAGGACTCCCGCCAGCCCGACAAGCACACGGTGGCCGCCCATCTGGTCAACCTCGCCTGGAACGGCCTGACCGGCCTCAAGAAGGACCCGGAGCTGCAGAGCTCGGGATGAGTGGTTTCCTTCGCGAGCGGGGCACCTGTCCTCTGCGTGCTGCTCCTTCGTCGCTTTGACGCACGCTGCCGGACAGCCGCCCCACTCCCGCGTGCCGCCGGCACCACGGCCGGGCCACGGGCCGGTACCCAAGGCGGACTTACTCGCCGAGGACCTCGAGTGCCTCCAGCCATTCCAGTTCGAGGGCTTCGCGTTCTGCTGCGAGTTCCTTGAGCTTCTTGTTTTGTTCAGCCAGGGCGTCGAAGTCCGATTGTTCGGTGCTCTTCACCATCTGGTCGTGGACTTTCTTTTCCTGCTGTTCGAGCTTGCCCAGCTGTCGCTCGATGCGGTTCTTGGCTTTGCGTGCGTCGCGCTTCTCTGCTTCCGAGGCGCCTGACGGAGCTGGAGCGGCGGTGCTGCTGCCGGCGCTGGTGACGGGGTTCCCGCCGCCGGTGACCGTGGAGCCCGCCAGGGCGGCCTCACGCAGCTCGAGGTACTGGTCCACGCCACCGGGCAGGCCGCGAAGCTTGCCGTCGCCGAGGAGTGCCATCTGGTGGTCGGTGACCCTTTCCAGCAGGTAGCGGTCGTGGCTGACCACCACCAGGGTTCCGGGCCAGCCATCCAGGACATCTTCGACGGCCGCAAGGGTATCGGTGTCGAGGTCGTTGGTGGGCTCATCCAGCATCAGCACGTTGGGTTCGCCGACAAGCAGGCGAAGAAGCTGGAGCCGGCGGCGTTCGCCACCGGACAGGTCCTTGACCGGGGTCCACTGCTTCTCGTTGGTGAAACCCAGCTGCTCCACCAACTGGCCGGCACTGAATTCCTTGCCGCCCACGTTGAAGGACCGCTTTTCCCGCTCAATCACCTCGATGACGCGCAGGTCCTTGACGTCGTCGAGTTCCTTGACCTCCTGGGTCAGGACAGCGGTGACCACGGTCTTGCCCCGCTTGACCTTTCCGGCGTCGGGAAGGATCTCTCCATTGAGAAGCTTCAGGAGCGTGGTCTTGCCGGCGCCGTTGACACCCACCAGTCCCAGGCGTTCGCCGGGGGCAAGACGCAGGGTGATGTTGTCGAAGAGCTTCCGCCCGTCATCGCTGCCCTGGAAGTTGAGGGAGACGTTCTCCAGGTCCAGCACGTCCTTGCCCTGGCGGGCGGTTGCCATCTTGCTGAGGGCCATGGAGTCCCGCGGCTCAGGCACATCTGCGATGAGGGCGTTGGCGGCCTCGATCCTGAACTTGGGCTTTGCCGTCCGCGCGGGTGCCCCGCGGCGGAGCCAGGCGAGTTCCTTCTTGACCAGCTGCTGGCGCTTGCCCTCGACGACGGACGCCATCCGGTCCCGCTCGGCACGGGCCAGCACGTAGGCGGCATAACCGCCTTCAAAGGGGTCAACGATCCCGTCGTGGACTTCCCAGGTCTTGTTGCAGACCTCATCGAGGAACCACCGGTCGTGGGTCACCACCAGGAAAGCACCCTGGTTGGGCCGCCAGCGCGTCCTCAGGTGGCGCGACAGCCAGGCCACACCCTCCACGTCGAGGTGGTTGGTGGGCTCGTCCAGCATGATGACGTCGTGGTCCTCGATCAGCAGTTTGGCAAGCGCCACGCGCCGCTTCTGGCCGCCGGAGAGTGCATGGACGTTGGCGTGCCAATCGACGTCGGACACCAGCCCGCCCATGACTTCGCGGATCTGCGGATTCCGCGCCCACTCGTAATCCGCCTGGTCCCCCACGATCGCGGCGCCCACCGTCAGGTCGCCGTCGAGCACGTCGCTCTGGTCCAGGTAGCCCACGTTCACGTCGCCGCGCTTGGTGACCCGGCCCGAATCCGGCGTGGAGCGCAAGGCAAGCAGCCGCATCAGGGTGGATTTGCCGTCGCCGTTGCGCCCCACCATGCCGATCCTGTCACCCTCCTCAAGCCCCAGGGTTATGCCGTCCAGGACGGTACGGGTCGCATAGGAGACCGTCAGGTTCTCGCCGCCAAGAAGGTGTGCCAAAGGAACTGCTTTCTGCTTCAGGTAAAACTGGAGGTTTAGAGGAGGGTGTCGGAAATGATGCGCGCGCCGGGGACCGGGCCGTGGACGGCGAGGGCTGTCAAGCCGTAACGCCGCAGATCCGTGGCCAGGCCTTCAGCGGCCACCGAATCATCAGTCAGCAGGGCCACAGTTGGCCCCGAGCCGGAGACGATGCCCGCAATTGCTCCGTGCGACTCTCCGATACCCAGCGTATCGCGCAGGGCGGGCGCCAGTTCAATGGATGCCCGCTGGAGGTCATTGACCAGGACCCGGCTCAACGCTTCGGCGTCACCGCTGCGCAAGGCTGTAAGGATCTGCGGGTCCACCCCGGTGGGTTCGGCGGCCATGACGCCGGCCGCTTCCCGAAGGCGGTCAAGGGTGCGGTACACCTCAGGAGTGGGGAGCCCGTAGTCCGCGGTTACCAGTACCCAGTGGGTCTGCGCCTTAGCCAGCGCCGGCGAGAGCTCGTCGCCCACGCCCAGGCCAACCGCTGTGCCGCCAAGGAGGGAAAAGGGGACGTCGGCACCCAGTTCGGCGGCGAGGTGCGCCAACTCTTCCCGCGACAGGCCACTGTTCCAGAGCGCGTCGCAGGCCAGCAGGGTTGCGGCAGCATCTGCCGATCCTCCGCCCATGCCTCCGGCCACCGGCACTCGTTTGGTAATTTCCAGGTGAACCCCGGTGGCGTGCTCGGAGACATCCGCCATGATCGCCGCGGCCTTGTGGGCCAGGTTGTTTCCGTCGAGCGGGATGTCTGCCGCGTCAAGGTCGACCGAGCTGGCCGGGCTGAGGCTGATGGTGATCCCGGGCGTCTCCGTGCTGGTGGCCGCGACTTCCTCGTAGAGGGATACGGCCAGGTAGACGCTGGCAACGGAGTGGTAGCCGTCCGGGCGCAGTGGCCCCACTTCCAGCGAAACGTTCACCTTGCCGGGGGCCTTGACGCGGACTGTCCTGGCGGTGAACCGTCCCGGGGCGCTCATGCCAGTGCCTGCTTGGCTTCCGCGATTCTCGCGAAGGCTTCGATCCCGATGACCTCGCCCCTGGCGGTGGGGTCGACGCCGGCAGCAACGAGGCAGCGCTCGGCTTCCGGCGCCCCGCCGGCCCAACCGGCCAAGGCGGCCCTTAGGGTCTTGCGCCGCTGGGCAAAAGCGGCGTCCACCACGGCGAAGACCTGTTCCCTGGTTGCCGTTGTGGCCGGAGGCTCGCGCCGGGTAAAGGCCACCAGCCCCGAATGGATTTTGGGCGCCGGCCAGAAGACGTTCATGCCGATCACCCCCGCTTTGCGCATCTGGCTGTACCAGGCCGCCTTTACCGACGGCACCCCATAGGTTTTGGATCCCGGACCCGCGGCCAGCCGGTCCGCAACCTCATCCTGGACCATCACCAGTCCGTGCTGGAGGCTGGGGAAGTGCTGAAGGAGGTGCAGCACCACGGGAACGGCGACGTTATAGGGCAAGTTGGCCACCAGTGCCGTGGGCTGCACCGGCAGCTCCGTGACTTTCATGGCATCGGCATGCACCAGGTGGAAGGCCCCCGCGGCCGCAGGACGCCATTCCCTGACGGTTTCCGGCAGTTTGGCGGCCAGCACCGGATCAATTTCCACTGCCACTACCGACGCCGCAGCATCGAGCAGTCCGAGGGTCAGGGATCCCAGCCCCGGCCCCACCTCCAGCACTGTCTCTTCCGGGCCAACATCTGCGGCGGCCACGATCCTGCGGATGGTGTTGCCGTCAATGACAAAGTTCTGGCCGAGGGTCTTGGTGGGGCGGACACCGATCTCCTCCGCGAGCCGGCGTATGTCGGATGCACCAAACAATGGTGCGGGCGCGGGGATTGGTTCAGTCACCTAGGTATCCTATCCCGCACGGTACGGGCACCCCACCGGGACAATCAGCACGGAAAAACAGAAGTTCCGGCGGCCGGTAGAAAGCAACCCCCGTAAACGGCAGCGGCCGGCCCCGGGCATCCGGGACCGGCCACCGCGCTCCCTCACGGGCGGGGAATCCGCAAGGTCAGCTGGTGGCAGCCCAGCCGCAACCCCATGGCTGCAGGCCGCGCTGTGCGTAGACGCGGTTGGCAATGTCGATCTGCTGGGCCTTGGTGGCAAGGCTGGCGTTGGGGGCGTACGCTCCGCCGCCGGCGCCGATCCAGGTCCGGATATCGAACTGAAGGCCGCCGTAGTAACCGTTCCCGGAGTTGATGCTCCAGTTTCCACCGGACTCACACTGGGCAATCTTGTCCCACATGGCTTCGTTCATCATTGCGGGAGCGGCAGCTCCGGTGTTGGTTCCTGCGGATGCCGCGGCAGCAGCCTGCGCAGCGGGCTTGGGCTTGGTGCCCACAGTGACCTTCTCAGGTACGGGCTGGACGGCAACAGTCTCCGACACAAGGGTCCGGGACGCTTCGCGGCCGTCCACCAGCACCAGCTTGAAGGTCTTCTCCAGCTTGCCTGCGACGCCTTCCTGGGTAACTTCTTTTTCGCCCTTCAGCAGTTTGGCGCTCTCACTGGTGACAGTCTCGAAGGGGACGTCCTCGGTGGTAACCGCCGTCTGGCCGTTGTCAACGCGCGAGACCTTGATGACCATGTTGTTCACCACGTGCGCGTTGGCCGGCTGCGAAGTGCGGTCGTTGGCACCGAGGGTAAGGCCGGCGTCCTCGAGGACCTTGCCAACGGTGGCCGCGGTGGTGGTGGCGGTGTCCACCTTGCCGTCGGCAACAATGCTGACGGACTTGGGCGTGGAAATGGAAACATAGGATCCGGCTACGGAAAGCTGGGCATCCTTGGGCACGGAAACCGAGGACGCGCTCGCGACGCCGAGTTCAGTAACCAGCCCCGCGACGTCCTGCGCGGTGGTGTTCACCGTCGTCTCGGCACCGTCGAGGCTTACCTTGACCTCTTTGGCCTTGTTGACGTTGATGACCGTGCCGTTCTGGACCGACGCATCAATGGACGGGGACACGCGGTCTGCAGGGTTCAGTTCCAGGTTGGCGCTCTTGACCACCTGGCCAACAGTTCCGCCGAACGTCTGCACGGACGAGACCTTGCCGTCAACATTGAGTGTGACGGTCTTGTTATTGCCGACGAAGGCTACGAGGCCCACCACGAGTGCGCAGAGCACCAGCAGCTGCGCGCCAACCTTGATAAAGCTGAACTTGCCGTCCGACGTAAAGAACTTGATCACGATTGCCCGTAACTTTAGGTCCATCCGGGCACGGGGAATCGCGCAATAAAATGCCCGGCACCGCCGCAAAGGGCAATCCGGGCACCGTTGCACCGCCTAAACTCCGCTCAATCGGCAGGCCGGGGCAGCGCCCGGCAGCCTGCTGCAGAAAGAAGTGAATTACCCGCTGGCCTTCCCCGACCCCGGCTAATATCTGACCACTGTAACCGTAGCGTTATAAAGCAACCAACAATTCTGCATACCGGGTATTTATTTGATAACACGGGGGAAACGGCTTCCTAGTCCCAGGATCCGTAGGCCCGTACGGTATTTGCGCTTATTCCTGCGCACATTTCTGCGAGGTCGGTTCCTGTCAATTCGGCCATGGCCCGGACGGTGTAAGGAACCATATAGCTGGCGTTCGGCCGCCCGCGATGGGGGTGCGGAGTCAGGAACGGCGCATCGGTTTCCACCAGGACCAACCCGGGGTCCGCAACTGCCAGGGCCCGGCGCAGATTCGCTGCATTCCGAAAGGTCAGCGTACCTGCAAAGGACATCCACCACCCTTCCTCGTTGCAGATCCTCGCCAGCTCGTCGTCGCCGGAGAAACAGTGGAAAACCACCCGCCCCGGCGCGCCTTCCTCCCTCAGCACCTGGACGACGTCGTCATGAGCGTCCCGGTCGTGGATCTGGAGCGTAAGGTCCAGGCGCCTGGCCATGTCGATGTGGCGCCGGAAGGAGTACCTCTGATGCGCCAGCCCTTCCCCCTCGGTACGGTAGAAATCGAGCCCGGTCTCCCCGATGGCCCGGATACGGGGGTGGGCGGCGAGCTGCTCAATCTCTGCGAGCGCTTCTTCCAGTTGGCCGCGGGCGGCGTAACGGGGGGCATCGTTGGGGTGCAGCGCCACCGCACCCAGCAGCCGCTCGTCCAGGTCCACCGCCCGGACCGTGAACCGGGACGATTCAAGGTCGCAGCCCACCTGGACTGCTCCCCGGACACCCACGGCGGCGGCGGCATCCAAAGCCGCCTTCACTCCGACAGGGGCCTGCCCGTCCGGGAAGTCAAGGTGCGTGTGGTTGTCCATAACGGGCACCGGAAGGGGTTCCGGAGCGGGCGGAAACGCCTTTGGCCGTGAACTCCCCGGCTCCGGTGCGCCTGCCGTTGCGGGGTCCTGGTAGGCAGCGGGAGGAAGCGAATTGCACATCCGTCCAGCCTAGCCGCGGATGGTCCCGGATATTTGTCGGAACTCTCTGTCTGCTGCGGCAGTTGTGTTAGTAGTCTGGTACGAACACATGCGAACGCCCACCCGACGGGCGAAGGCAGGCCTGCTGTCCCGTCCAGGTGAACCAGCGCTGAAAGGTTGCCGATGGAACCCCACCGACGCACTGCCAACGATGTGAGCGCTGTGAACCGCAACCTGGCGGGGATCGCTGATCCTGTCAGCCATTTGAACGGTCACCGCCCCGCAGCCATGGACGCTGCTTCCTTCCACGCGGCGAGCCAGCGCATCCTCACATCCGTCAATACAGTCATCGATGGGAAATCCGACGCCGCCAGACTGGCGCTGACCGTACTGCTGGCCCAGGGACACCTGCTGCTTGAAGATGTCCCGGGCGTAGGGAAGACACTCCTCGCCAAGACGCTGGCACGTACTATCGACTGCACTGTCAACCGCATCCAGTTCACCCCGGACCTTTTGCCGTCCGATGTGACCGGCGTGTCCATCTACAACCAGTCCTCCCGGCTGTTTGAGTTCCGTCCGGGGGCTGTCTTCGCCAACATCGTCATCGGCGACGAAATCAACCGCGCCTCGGCCAAGACCCAGTCCGCGCTGCTCGAATGCATGGAAGAGCACCAGGTGACAGTGGACGGCAACTCGTACCGGCTCGACGAGCCGTTCATGGTGGTCGCTACCCAGAACCCCATCGAAATGGAGGGAACGTACCCGCTGCCCGAGGCGCAGCGGGACCGTTTCATGGCCAGGATTTCCATGGGATACCCGGACAAGGACGCCGAGATCGAGATGCTCGAGACGCACCAGGCAACCTCGCCCCTGGCCAAGGTTTCCGCGGTCGTCACTGCCGCAGAGGTGGCAGCCATGATCACCACCGTCCAGCAGGTTTACGTGTCCCAGGCTGTCAAGGAGTACACAGTGTCCGTGGGCAGGGCCACGAGGGAAAGCCCGTTGCTTCGGCTGGGTGCCAGCCCCCGGTCAATGCTGCAGCTGCTGCGCGCGGCGAAAGCCACAGCTGCCCTGGACGGGCGCGACTTCGTGCTGCCGGATGACGTCGTCCACGTCGCCGAGGCCGTGCTGGCACACAGGATCATCCTGGACCGGAAGGCTGCTGGTGCCGGGGAGACCCCGCACAGTGTCCTGCGGGGCATCCTGTCACGCTTGCCCGTCACTTCCGGGACCACTGGAGCCGGCACCAGGGCTCCTGTATCTGCCGGCCGGACGGCTGCCCCGGTCACCGGCCTGGGCAGGAACCACTAGGCGGCTACCCATGGCCCTGCTGGACAGGGTGCCCCGGCACCTCTTCACAACTCGTGGCTGGGGCATGATTTCTGCCGGTGGCATCGCCCTCGGAGCGGCGTACATCATGGGCCGCAGGGACCTGTTGACGTTGAGTGTGCTGCTCATGGTCCTTCCTTTGGTTTCGCTTGCCGGGATCCGGCTGGTAAAGCCCAGGTTCCAGGTGTACCGGGAGTTCAACCCCTCCCCCGTGGAAACCTCCGCGCCCACCACCGTCCGGCTCGCGGTGGCCCGGACGGGAATCGGCAGCGGCAGCGGCAGGGCGACCATGGAAGAGCGGCTGCCTGCCCGCCTGGGCGAGTCGCCGGCGTTCCGTTTCCCCTCCCGTTCCGCCACCGGCGGCACCAGCCGGTACGAGTACCACCTGCGCTCAGCCCGGCGGGGGCAGTACCTCATTGGCCCGGTGACGGCCGAGTTCACGGACCCGTTCGGCCTTTCGCTGCACCGCCAGGCGATTGACGACGGCGACGTCCTCACCGTGACGCCCGCCGCCGTCGTGCTTCCCCTGACCGGGCTGGCCGGTGCCCGGGGCAACGATGGCGTCACGGCCACCAGGATCCGGGCCAATCCCAGCGACGACGACGTCATGACCCGCGAGTACCGGCATGGGGATCCCATGCGGCGGGTGCATTGGGCTGCCACTGCACGCCATGGCGACCTCATGGTGCGGCAGGAGGAGTCGGTTACCACCCCCGAGGCAACAATCATCATGGACCACCGGTACAGCGCGTTTTCCGGGGGCTCCGGTAACGGTCCGGCCGGACAAGCCGGCCAGGACGGGCACCCCATGGCCAGCTGCGCGACCTTCGAATGGAGCGTTGTGGCGGTCATGTCGATCAGCGCCCATCTGGCGGAGCGAAACTACGCGCTGCGCCTGCTGGACACCGGCGGCGGGCCGGCCTTCCTGCACTCGCCGTCCGCGCCCGAACCTGAGGTTGAGGAGTACAGCGGCGGTGCCGGGCTCCAGTCCATTGGGGAAAGCCTTGCTGCCATCCAGTTGACCGGATCCCATCACGCCCGGCGTGACAATGTCCTTCACGAGTGGGCGGCCCGGGCGGGGGGCGGCGACCGCGCGTCGCATGATCCGGGGCCGGAAGCCTTCGACGACCTCCTCATGGATAAGCTGTCCGCACACCGCATGCGGGGTCCCGTCATCGCGGTGCTCGGAACCATTTCGCGCATGGAGGCCCTTGCCCTTGCCCCGGCGGCAAACTACGCCACCAATGCCTTTGCAATTATCGCTGCTGACAGGCCCGCAGAGTATGCGGACGTCCTGGAGGTGCTCCGCCAGGGAGGCTGGCGGGCAGTGGCAATCGCCCCCTCGGTTCCCGTGGCGGCAGCCTGGAGCCAGTTCGACCAGGATCTGGCCATACCCACCCCCACCGCCGACGTCCGCCGCGGAACGGGGGTGTCCCTGTGACCATGGCACCAGCGCGCAAACACGGGACGGGCCTGCCGTCCGGGACGCCGGGCGAGCAGCCCGCCGCCAGGCCGCCGGTTGGCGCCTATCCCTGGGCCATGGCCGGCGCGATCGCCGTGGCTGTCTGCGGTGCCGCCCTGTCGCTGAACGGCGTGCTCCGGGGCTGGGGCTGGTACTGGCCGGTGCTGACCTCCGTCCTGGTGGTCAGTTTCACCCTGGCCGCCCTCCGGTCCCTGCGCGCGCAGCCCCTGCTGGTGACAGCCGGCGGTTTCCTTTCCCTTGGTGCCATCCTGACGCTGACGTTTTTCCGAAGCTCGAGCTTTGCCGGACTTATTCCCACCGGAGGCAGCTTCGCCGAGCTGGACCGCCTGGTCCGGCGGGCCAGCGAGACTGTTCTCTCCGAGACCGCGCCCGTGGCGCCCAATGTTGGCATCGTCATGGTTGTCTGCGCGGTCCTGGGCCTCGCGGTGATCCTGGTGGATGCACTTGCGCTGCCACTCGGCATGCCGGCCGCTACCGGGGTGGGGCTGCTGGCCATACTGGTGGTGCCAGCGATGATCAAGCCGCAGAGCGTAGGCTTCTGGGGGTTCGCCGCCACAGTTGCCGGATACCTGATGATCCTTGCCTGCAGCCAGTATTTCGCCCCCGACGCCCGGCTTCAGACCGAGGCCGTCCGGAGTCCGGGCCACTTGCGGCGCGCCGTGCTCACGGGGTCGGTTGCACTTGCCGCAACCCTGGTGGCGCCCCTGGCCATTCCCGGGTTTGACCAGGGCACGTTCCCGCAAGGATCCCGCCTTAATCCGTGGGGCACGTCGACCGGACTGAACCCCATGATCACCCTGGGCAACAGCCTGCGCACCCCTGACGGAAGCGGGCGGATCACCTACGCCACCAATGCATCCGCCCCGCTGTACCTGCGCTCCGTCACCGTGGACAATTTCGACGGCGAATCCTGGGGCCCGGACGACCGTGACGCTTCCCGGCTGCCGATGGGCGGCCGGATCGACCCTGGCTATCCGGTGCTTGCCGACGAACAGCTAAGGCTGGTCACGGCCATCGACGCCGGCAGCTTCAACAGCCCCTACCTTCCCGCACCGTATGCCCCCGAAACGGTCCGCGGGCTGAGCGGCCGCTGGACCTGGGACCCGGCGACCTTGAGCATCAAGGGATCGGGCACCACGACCACACGAAGGCAGGAGTACCTGGTGACGTCCTCCGTGCCCAAACTGACGGCTGCGCTCCTGGATCAGTCCTCGGCAGCAGTCCAGGGCATCCCCGAGGACTTCACCCGGATCCCCGGCAATGTTCCCGACGTTGTGCGCGCCACCGCCGATACCGTGGCCGGGACTGGCACGCCGTACCAGAAGGCGATGGCCATCCAGAAGTACCTGCGTTCCGCCGAGTTCACCTACTCGCTGCAGTCTCCGGTGCAGGGCGGCTATGACGGCAACGGGCTCTCGGTGCTGGCTGACTTCCTGGAGCAGAAGAGCGGATACTGCATCCATTACGCGTCCGCAATGGCCGTTATGGCAAGGCTGGAAGGTATTCCCAGCCGGATCGCCGTAGGCTACGCCCCCGGCAGGCTCACCGGCGCCACCGTTTCCGTGGCCGGTCAGGGGGCCCTGCCCGAATACGAGGTGGATGCGCGTGATGCCCACGCGTGGCCGGAACTTTACTTCCAGGGGCTTGGCTGGGTGCCCTTCGAGCCCACCCCGTCCCGCGGCGTGGTCCCCGAGTACGCCACACAATCATCGGTATCTGCCGCCCCCGACGCACTGGACAACAACCAGGACCTGGTGCCCGGCGCCACACCCGCTCCCGTTCCGGCACCCGGCACCACCCCGCTGCCCGCCCCCGGCGGTGGCGGCGGAAGGGCTGACGGCGGCGTCCAGCTCCTGCCGTGGCTCCTGGGCGCCGGTGGCATCCTGGCGATGGCGCTCCTTGCGGCCGCCCCGAGGATGGTTCGGGCGGGACTCCGGGCACGGCGGCTCCGGCCGCAGGACCCCGGCAAGGCCGTGCCCATGGGATGGCGCGAACTGCTGGACCTCGGCACCGACTACGGACTGCCGCCAGGCGCCAGCGAGACACCCCGGGCCTATTCGGCGCGGTTCCGTGGCGCCCTGCTGGGCGACCCGGAAGGCTTGGACCGGCCCGCGCATGCGGCAGCCGCTGCCCTCACGGAAAACTTCGAACGCCACAGCTATGGCCGCCCGCCCCGCACCATCCCGGAACAGGAAACCGACGACGCAAAGTCACGGGCCGCCCGGGACAGGGCAACCGCCATGGCGGCCGACGTTGCGGCCCTGGAAGAAACACTGCGCGCCAATGCCCCGCTCAGGCGGCGGCTGCAGGCCACCTGGATCCCGCCGTCGGTCATGGGCAGGCTGGGGCGCTTTCTCGCCGCCCCGTTCCGCGCCACTGGCCGCGTCCTGGCCAGGACGGCAAAAGCCGCCGCCCGTTCCTGGCCTGGTCCTTCCAGGCGGGGACCGCGCGACGGCGTCCACCGGCGAAGCGGGGGCTGACCGGCCGCCAGCCGAAAGTGTTATCCGGCGTAGGGGTCGGCGATGCCGATGTACTGCGTGTAGAGGTACTCCTCGATGCCTTCAAGGCCGCCCTCGCGTCCCAGGCCGGACTGCTTGACACCGCCGAACGGGGCAGCCGCGTTTGAAATGACGCCGGCGTTCAGGCCAAGCATGCCGGTCTCAAGGCGCTCGCCCATCCGGATGCCGCGGTTCAGGTCCTTGGTGAAGACGTAGGCCACCAGCCCGTATTCGGTGTTGTTGGCCAGGCGCACGGCGTCGTCCTCGCTGCTGAATGTGATGATCGGGGCCACGGGGCCGAAGATTTCCTCGGACAGGATGCGCGTGCCCTCGGTAACCCCGGAAAGGATGGTGGGCTGGTAGAAGTAGCCCGGACCCTCCACCGGCCCGCCGCCCAGGATGGCTTTGGCGCCTGAGGCAACAGCATCGGAGACGAGTTCATGGACCTTGTCCCGGCTCTTGGCGTCAATCAGCGGGCCCACCTTGGACTCCGGCTCGGTCCCGCGGGCGGTGGTCATGTCCTTCATTTTCGCCGCGAACTTTTCCGCGAACGCGGCGGCGATGGACTCATGCACGATAAAGCGGTTCGCTGCAGTGCAGGCCTCGCCCATGTTGCGGAGCTTGGCGAGCATCGCCCCGGCAACGGCGGCATCCAGGTCAGCGTCCTCGAAGACCAGGAACGGGGCGTTGCCGCCGAGTTCCATGGAGGTGCGCAGGACGGTTCCGGAGGCATCGGAGAGCAGGCGGCGGCCCACCTCGGTGGACCCGGTGAAGGAGAGCTTCCGGAGCCGGGAATCCTTGATCAGGGGGCCGGTAGTGGCACCAGCGGTCGAGGTGGGAATGACGTTCAGGACACCGGCGGGCAGGCCGGCTTCCATCATGACGGCGGCGAACAGCTGGGAGGTCAGCGGGGTAAGGTTCGCAGACTTCAGGACCATGGTGCAGCCTGCAGCGACGGCCGGGGCGATCTTGCGGGTTGCCATGGCCAGCGGGAAGTTCCACGGCGTGATCAGCAGGCACGGGCCCACCGGCTTCTTGGTCACCAGCAGGCGGGACTTGCCGTCCGGGGACACTGAGTAGCGGCCGAACGCACGCACTGCTTCCTCGGAGAACCAGCGCAGGAACTCGGCACCGTATGTGACCTCACCGCGGGCTTCGGCCAGCGGCTTGCCCATTTCCATGGTCATCAGCAGCGCGAAGTCCTCGGCGCGCTCGGTGACGAGCTCGAACGCGCGGCGGAGGATCTCGCCCCGTTCGCGCGGGGGCACCTTAGCCCAGGACTCCTGGGCCGCGGCGGCAGCGTCCAGGGCTGCCTTGCCATCCTCTGCACCGGCGTCGGCAAGGCTCAAGAGCACCTTCCCGGTGGCGGGATCCTCGACGTCGAAGGTCTTCCCGGAGATGGCGTCCCGCCATTCACCGTTGATGAGCAGGCCAGTGGGGACAGAGGCCAGAAGGGCGCTTTCGCGGTCTGCGGAAACGGCCGGCTGTGCAGTGACAGTCACGATGACTCCCTCGTCAGTAGGGTTGGTGCAGCCCGATCGGCAGCGGCCGGAGTGACCGGGCCCATACAGGCTGGATTACTGCCAGACTACTGCGGCGGCTTCCGGCTGGTCTACGCCGTTGCGCACTGCCGCATCATGGCGCTGCTGTGCAGCTGCACAGCGGACCAGGCATCGTTTGCGGGGACCGTCAGCGGGCCGCCAGCACGGCGGAGTACAGTTCCCGCTTGCTCACCCGGACGTCCTCGGCCACCGCTGCCACCGCTTCCTTGAGCCGGATGCCCTGGGCCACGAGTTCGTTCACGGCGGCCACATGGTCCTCCGGCGTGCCGGGAGCCTTTTCCGGCGCCCCGCCCAGGACAACGGCGATCTCGCCCCTGATCTCCGTGCTTTCCGCCCACACCAATAGTTCACTGAGCGTGCCGCGGATGACCTCTTCATATGTTTTGGTCAGTTCACGGCAGACGGCGACGGGACGGTCCGGTCCGAACCGTTCGCGCACCGCCCGGAGCATCACCTCCAGCCGGTGCGGTGCCTCGAAGAACACCATGGTCCTGCGCTCCCCCGCAAGTTCGGCCAGCCGCGACGCCCTCTCACCGGCCTTCCGCGGAAGGAACCCCTCAAAGCAGAAGCGGTCCGTGGGCAGGCCGGACAATGCCAGGGCGGTGAGTACCGCCGACGGCCCCGGAACCGCCGTCACGGTGAGGCCTGCAGCGACCGCCCCTTCAACCAGTCGGAAACCAGGGTCCGAGACCGAGGGCATCCCGGCGTCCGTAACCATGACCAGGGTGCTTCCTGCCTGCACCTGCGCCAGCAGCTCGGCGGTCTTGGTGGCCTCGTTGTGCTCGTGGTAGCTGATAATCCGTCCGGCCACGGTCACGCCCAGGCTCTGGACCAGGCGGTGCAGCCGGCGGGTGTCCTCGGCGGCCACGATGTCAGCGGTTCCCAGCAGTTCCACCAGCCTTGCGGAAGCGTCCCCGGTGTTGCCGATTGGAGTGGCGGCAAGCACGATGCGCCCGGGAGTTGCCGGGCCGGAATCTGGAATGGTGCTGGGGTTAGGGTCCACGCCACCAGCCTACTGCTGCGGAGGACTACCGGCCGCAAACGGTAGCATGGGGCTCGTGACGCAGACCTCGACGCGGCCGGGCGGGACCGGACACGCCGCCCCCACTGCAGCAGGCAGGGAAGCAGGGGGGACACCAGGCAGTCCGGGGAGTACCGCACAACGGCCGTGGGTCAGCCGCCCGGCGGAGGCGTTCACGGTGGAATCCCTCACAGCCAGGCTCCTCGGAAGCGTCCAAACGTGGCGCGACTACCCGCCGTCGCTCCGGCTGTGGCTCCTGCTGGTTCCCGTCCTGACTGCCCTCGTCGGCGGGATCCTGCGCTTTGTCCGGCTCGAGGCCCCGCCCAAGCTGGTCTTTGACGAAACGTACTACGTGAAGGACGCGTATTCCTACCTGGTCAGCGGCTACGAACGCAGCTGGCCGGACAAGGCCAATGACGCATTCAACTCCGGAAACCCCGGAGTGCTGCTGGACTCCCCCGAGTACGTGGTCCATCCGCCCGTGGGCAAGTGGATGATCACGGCAGGTATGTGGCTTTTCGGCCCTGACAACCCGTTCGGGTGGCGCTTCTCCGCCGCACTGACCGGCACCTTGTCCATCCTGCTGCTGTCGCTGATCGCCCTGAAGTTGTTCCGCTCCCTTTCGCTGGCGGGAGCCGCAGGACTCCTGCTGGCCGTGGACGGCCACCACCTGGTGATGTCCCGGACCTCGCTCCTGGACATCTTCCTTATGTTCTGGGTTCTCGCCGCGTTTGGCGCCCTGCTGCTTGACCGGGATGACGGCCGGCGCCGGCTCGCGGTCCGGCTGGCCCGGGCTGCCGCAGGAAACGGAGGCATCCCCACGGCGGACCACCTGCTCTCCGGCCCCTGGCTGGGCGTCCGCTGGTGGCGGGTAACGGCAGGAGCCTGCCTGGGGCTCGCCGTCGGGACCAAATGGTCCGGCCTGTTTTTCCTGGCCGGGTTTGGACTCCTCACCGTCCTGTGGGACCTGAACGCCCGGCGGGTGGCAGGCATCCGCGGCTGGATCAGCGGGGGCGTCATCAAGGACGGCATCCCGGCATTCCTCAGCACGGTTCCAGTGGCCGGTGTCGTCTACGCGGCCGCGTGGACAGGCTGGTTCCGGTCCGAAAATGCGTACTTCCGCCGGTGGGCCGAGGGCAACCCCTCCGCCGAGTGGGGCTGGCTGCCAGACTCTGTCCGCTCGCTGGCCCACTATCACCGGGAGGCCTACACGTTCCACCAGGGCCTGGGTTCAGAGCACCCGTACGAGGCATCTGCCTGGAGCTGGCTGGTACTCGGCAGGCCGACGTCGTTCTTTTACGAATCGCCCCAACAGGGCACGCCCGGCTGTGCTGTGGAAAAATGCACTTCCGCGATCCTGTCAGTGGGAAACCCCCTGATCTGGTGGGGTGCAGCCGTATCCCTGGTGGTCCTCCTGTTCTGGTGGGCCGGGCGCCGGGACTGGCGCGCCGGTGCGGTGCTGGCCGGCGTGGCCGCGGGATACCTGCCGTGGTTCCTGTACCCCGAACGGACCATGTTCTACTTCTACGCGGTGTCCTTTGAACCGTTCCTCATCCTGGCCCTGACGTACTGCCTGGGGCTCGTCCTGGGCAGGGCAGCCGACCCGCCCTGGCGCCGCCGTTCGGGGCTCTACCTGGTTGCCCTTTTTGTCGCTGCCGCAGTCCTCCTGTCGGCCTTCTTCTATCCTGTCTGGGCTGCCGAAACCATTCCGTACGAGGACTGGAAAGTCCGGATGTGGATGCCGTCCTGGATCTAGGGCAGGATGGCATCAGACCCCCAACAGAGCCGCTGCCGCGGCGTGGCAGCGGAACGGAGACCTGTTGTGAGAGAAGCGAGCACCGAACTGCTGGTTGAGCTTGACGCCGCCAGCAACGTCACTGACCTGCTGCTGGAGCAGCATGCGGCCAACCCTGCCCACGCCCTGTACCGCAGGAAGGGACCCAACGGGTGGGTTGACGTCACAGCACACAAGTTCCTGCAGGATGTCAGTGCCCTGGCCAAGGGCCTGATCGCCGGCGGCATCGAGCCGGGCGACGCCGTGGCCGTGATGTCCCCCACCTCCTATGAATGGACCCTGGTCGATTTCGCCATCTGGTTTGCCGGCGGCGTGACGGTCCCCATCTACGAGACATCCTCCGCACGCCAGGTGGAGTGGATCATGCAGGACGCCGGCGTGCGCCGCGTTTTTGCCGGGGACCGGGCCACGGTGGACCTTGTCACCAATGTGCTCGCCGGCTCCTCCCTGCTCCGGGACCGGCTGGTCAACGTAGTGCGGATGGATTACGACGGCGAAGCGCCGGACCTTGCCAGCCTCGCCGCTGCCGGCGCCGGGGTTACCGACGCGGAGCTTGAGCGGCACCGCAGCCGCGCCGGCCTGGACGACGTCGCGTCCCTGGTGTACACCTCAGGCACCACGGGAAATCCCAAGGGCTGCGAGATCACGCACGGAAACTTCGCCCTGGTGGCGAAGAACATCGTGGCGTTCCTTCCGGAACTGCTGCTGCAGGACCAGGCCCGGACCCTGATGTTCCTGCCGCTGGCCCATGTCCTCGCCCGTGCCGTGCAGGTGGTGTGCCTCTCGGCCGGGGCCACCCTGGGCCATACGCCGGGAGCCGCCCAGCTCCTCGAGGACCTGCGCAGCTACCGGCCCACTTTCCTGCTGGTGGTGCCGCGGATCCTCGAAAAAGTCAGGGCCAGCGCCGCCCACAAGGCTGCCCTGGCGGGCAAGGCCTGGCTCTTCCGGGCCGCCTCGGCCGCGGCCATCGAATTCTCGCAGGAGGAGGATAAGCGGAACCGCGGGAAGGGCAGCGGTCCCGGGCTGCTGTGCCGGGTCCGCCATGGAATCTTTGACCGGCTGCTGTATCCCCGCCTTCGACAGGCTCTGGGCGGGCAGGTGGGGTATACGGTATCCGGGGCAAGTCCGCTGGCCCTTGAGGACGCCCACTTCTTCCGGGGTGCCGGCATCCCGGTACTGGAAGGCTACGGGCTGACCGAAACCACGGCGCCGTGCACCGCCAACACTCCCTCGCGCACCCGGGTGGGCTCAGTGGGAATACCCATCCCCGGCACCACCATCCGGGTAGCGCAAGACGGTGAAATCCTGGTCAAGGGGATTGGCGTCTTCAAGGGCTACCATGCCAACCAGGCCGCGAATGCCGAGGCTTTCGTTGACGGGTTTTTCCGGACCGGCGACCTCGGGGAACTGGATCCGCAGGGGTTCCTCACCGTGACGGGCCGTAAGAAGGACCTCCTGGTCACAGCGGGCGGCAAGAATGTGGCGCCGGGCCCGCTGGAGGAAAAGATCCGTTCGCATCCGCTGGTGGCGCATGCCGTGGTGGTGGGCGATGGGAAACCCTTCGTCTCCGCGCTGGTCACCCTCGACCCCGAGGGCGTGGACAACTGGCGCTCGGAACGGGGCCTGCCCGCCCTGGCGGCCAGCGACGCGACCAAGGACCCGGACGTCCTCGCGGCAGTCCAGGATGCGGTGGACCAGGCGAACCTGCTGGTATCCAAAGCCGAATCCATCCGGAGCTTCTCGCTCCTCGACGCCCGGTTTACCGTGGAGTCGGGGCACCTGACCCCGTCCCTCAAACTGAAGCGTGCCGCGGTTGTTCGTGACTACGGCGACGAAATCGCCAGGCTGTACGCCTGAGCCCGCCGGCCCGGCTGCGTGGAGCCGGTTGCCCGGACGGCGATCCTGTCCTGCCTACTCCTGGCCTGCCGCCGGAGCCGGTTCGTCCTTCACCAGTCCACGCCGCCGGCGGGTGGGCCAGGTGAGGATGAGCGTCAGGAGCGACGTCAGCAGGACCAGGGCGGCGATCACCATGCCGGCATCTATCCAGAACTGGCCCGGGAACAGCCGGATCAGGGTGTCATCCATGCTGAAGGTCCAAGTGCCATCGGCGAAGAAGATCCGGTGGAACTCGGTAAAGAACTGCTGCCAGCCCAGGAACGCCAGCGTCCCGAGGCCCAGGATGAGGACCAGGGTGACAAGGGAACCGGCGAAAAGTCCCCGCCGGACGCCCCCGGTGCTTCGCTTGCGGAGGTAGAGGACGGCGATGAGGCCCAGCAGGAGCAGCAGGACACCTGCGCCGAAGGTTGAGAGGATCACCAGTTTGACGTCCGCCATGTGGCTGACTTCGCCGTCCTTGAAAAGCTTCTCGCCGCCGCGGTGCACCAGGTCTCCCAGGTAGCGCGGGCCGGACCAGTTGCTGAGGTAATCCACTGCATAGGAGCCGTAGGTCATCCGGTCGTCCGTGCTGAACCCGTACCCGTCGCCGGGGAATCCGGGGCGGTTGTATTCAACCCATAGGAACAGCGGACTGGTCACCGCCCGGACAGCCAGGATCAGCAGGATCACCGGGAAGAATATCGCGAGCAACACCTGAATGACGCGCGGCGCCACCGGCTTGGCGTTCGCGGCACTTTCCCGCTGGGCATTGCGGCGCTCCACTTCCTCCTCCGGCGGGCGGACCTGCAGAGCGGATGTGGCAAGGGGCTCCCTGAATACCGGGGAACTGCCCCCGCCGTCGGGATCGGCGGCAGCTTCGGCTGCTTTCCGGTCCGCCCGGGTCTCAGGCCGGCCGGCGCCTTCCGGGACCCTTGGCTTGGCTTGTTCATCGCCTGCGGAACCGGTGCCCTTTGTCCCCGCGGTGGCGGCGGGAGCGGCAGAACCGTCAGCTGTGGATGGGACGGGGGCCGCGGAGGCCGGGGCGGGCGAGGACCCGGATGTTCCGTTGGAATCGCTGGCTGCATTGGAGCCGCTACCCGGGGTCAGCCAGGAAAACGCAGGCTCGTCGGAGTCCCGGGAGGTATCCAGGAGCGGTTCCGGCTGCGGCTCCGGGCTTTTGGCGCGGGCCGGTGTTTCGTCTTTCACAGCAGGTCACTTCCGTCGAATGTCCGCGCCGGGCCGGGGTCAGCAGGCGCGCTTTACCTGTTGACGAGCCTACCGTCCGCGCCTTCGGCTGGGCGAGGAACCACCCCGGTCGGATTACAACGATTCAGGCAGCGATTTCCGGGTAGCCCGCGTCCTCACGCCGGAGGTCCCCGCGTTCTCCGGCCAGGTACGCCGGCCTGCCGCACTTCAGCACGTAGAGCCAGTAGGCAGCCAAAACTGCGGCGCCGATGGCAATCTTGGCCCACACCGGCAGCGCGCTGGGAGTGACAAATCCTTCCACCAGCCCGGAGACAAACAACACCAGGACCAGGCCAAGGGCCACGGTGATCAGGGACCTGCCCTCCTCGGCCACCGCCCTGCCCCTGGTCCTCGCGCCTGGTGAAACCATCGCCCAGAAGATCCGCAGGCCGGCGGCACAGGCGATGAAGACTGCGGTGAGTTCCATCAGGCCGTGCGGCAGGATATAGCTGAAGAAAACGTCGGTTTTGCCTGCGGCGGCAAAAATACCGGCGGCGACCCCCACGCCCTGGGCATTGCTGAAGAGGATCATCGGAACCCAGAAGCCCGTAATCCCCAACGCGACAGCCTGCGCACTGATCCAGGCGTTGTTGGTCCACACGGCGCCTGCGAAGGACGCAGCCGGGTTTTCGGAATAGTAGTTGATGAAGTCTTCCTCGACGTACTGCCGGGCCGCGGCCTCGGACGCCACTGCCCGCAGCGCTTCCGGGGACGTGCCAATCCAGAGTGCGTACGCCGCACCGATGAGGGTGAAGGCCGCGCCGCAGGCAAGCGTGAGCCAGGTCAGGCGGTAGAACGCCGCCGGAAGTGCCACCACGAAGAACCGTGCCAGGTCCGCCATGGGGTTGGACCGCGCGCCGGTGAACCGGGTCCTCGCCTGCGCGAGGGTGGCGGACAGGGAGGCGGAGAGCCCGCTTTCGGGGGCGACCGAGCGGATCAGGGACAGGTGCGCCGACGTGGACTGGTACAGCGCCAGCAGTTCATCGGCCTCGCGGCCGCTGAGCCTGCCCTTGGAGGCAAGCTCATGCAGCCGTGCCCACTTGTCCGCGTTGACGGCGGAAAAGGCGTCCATATCCACGGGACCAGCCTAGCGCTACCGCACTAGACTGTGAGCGACCACACCGAAAGCCTTGAGGAGCGGGAAAGAACTGTGAGTTCGATTGTCACCGGCGAGGCCGTGGTGCTGGAACTGCGGCCGGCGTCCTTTGCCGCCCGCGCCCTTGGCCTGCTCCTTGATGTTGCCTTCAGCGTCATCCTGCTGGTGGCGATCCTGTTTGGCCTGTCAGCTGCCGGTGAGGGCCTCGACGAGGCGGCTACGCGTGCCCTGATCCTGGTGGGCGTGGTCTTTTGCCTGGTGATTGTTCCTGTAGGGGTGGAGACGCTGAGCCGCGGCCTGTCCCTGGGCAAGCTGGCCACCGGCCTCCGGGTGGTTCGGGAGGACGGCGGCGCCATCCGGTTCCGGCATGCGGTCATCCGCGGCCTGACCGGATTCCTGGAGATCTACCTGACCTTTGGGGGGATTGCCCTGACCGTTGCGCTGTTCAATGACAAGTCGCGCAGGCTGGGTGACCTCATGGCCGGAACCTACGCAGTCCGTACGCGGGTCCCCGTTGAGCAGCCGGTTCCGGTGTTCGTTCCGCAGCGGCTGAAGGCGTGGGCTGCCGCCGCCGATATCGGAAGGATCCCCGATGCGACGGCCCGCAGGGCTACCCAGTTCCTCCGCCAGGCAGCGCGGATGGCCCCCCTGTCCCGTTCGGAAATGGCCTTGTCCATCGCCACCGAACTGTCCGCCCACGTGGCTCCGCCCCCTCCCCCCGGTACCGGGCCGGACGACTACCTTGCCGCCGTCGTGGCTGAACGCCGCAACCGTGAGCTGACCCGGCTGGCCCAATCGCGCCGGCGCAACACCGGGACGGGCGAGCGGCTGCAGCGGCTGCCTTTCGGCAGCTGACCGCTAGTTGTCGTACTCACTCCAGGGAATGTTCCAGTCGCCGAACCCGTCGTCGTGGGCGGCGTAGTCGCCCTCGGTGTTGACGATCTGCACCACATCCCCGGTGCCCATGTTGTCGAAGACCCAGGCAGCACCGTCGGGAGCAAACCCGATGCAGCCATGCGAGACGTTCGTGTTGCCGATGAACGGATAGGCCGACTCAAGGGCCTGATGGATGTAGGCGCCGCTGAGGGTGAGGCGGATGGTGTATTCCACGTCGACGTCACCGTAGTAGGCCGGATCGTCGGGTTTCAGGCCGATGCTTGAGGCCCGGAAGTGGTCATGCCGCTTCTTTTCCATCAGCACGCCGTAGCCACGGGCCGACGGGAAGCGCTTGTCCCCCATGCTTACCGGCAGGGTCTTGACCACCTGGTCGTTGACGCTCAGCGTGAAGGTGTGTGCAGCGGCGTCGGCAACGGCCACCTTCTTGTCGCCGATGGAGATGTTCACCTTCTTGTTGAAGTTGGCAATCTGGCCGTTGCCCAGGTCCACGCCGAAGAGTTTCATGTCCATGCTGATGGTGGAGTTGGCGGCCCAGAAGTTCTCCGGCCGGTACCGGACCATGGTGTCGCTGTACCAGTGGAACGCGCCCGGCTGGCCGGCGCTGCTGGTGATGGTGATGGCCTTTTCCACGGCTTCGCGGTTGACCACCGGCTCGCTGAAGATGACCTGCAACGGCTGTCCGACGCCGACTTTCATGCCATCAAGCGGGTAGATGGCGGCGTCCGCCTCGTGCGTGCTGGATACGGTGCTGAAGGACTGCGTGGTGCTTGTTTCGCGGCCCGCTTCGTCCTTGACGACATACGTGTAGCTGTAGTCGGTGTTGAACTTGAGCGGCCCGGCTGCGGACCAGCCGGTGCCCGCAGCGTCAATGCGGCCCTCGATGATTTCACCTGAGGTGCTGGTCAAGGTGACGCGCTCGATGGTGCCGTTGGTTACCTTCAGCGACACCGGGGCCGCCGGATTCACCTGCTTAGCACCGTTGGCCGGCGCGGCGTCGGACTTGACGGGAGCAATAACCGGCGAGGCAATGCCAGGGGAAGTCCGGACTGCGGATCCCGCTTCGGATTCGATGGCGCCCCGGGCGATGCCCGGCGCAACCGCCGCGAAAACGCCGCCCATGGCGGCAAGGACGCAGACAGCCACCACGAGGAGGATTTTCTTGAGGGTCCCCGGACGGCGGGACTGGACTTCGGGCTCCATATGTTGATCCTAGGGGCAGAAAGTAACGGCCCGGGCGCAGTGGGCGCCCGGGCGCTTTACTTCTTAGTAACGATAATGCTCGGGCTTGTAAGGGCCGGCGACGTCAATGTCCAAGTACTCGGCCTGGTCCTTGCTTAGCTCTGTCAGCTCAACGCCCAGGGCATCCAGGTGCAGGCGGGCCACCTTTTCGTCCAGGACCTTGGGCAGCACGTAGACCTGGTTCTCGTATTCGCGTTCGCCTTCGGGCTGGTCCTTCTTGGTCCACAGCTCGATCTGCGCAATGGTCTGGTTGGCGAACGAGTTGCTCATGACGAAGGACGGGTGGCCGGTGGCGTTGCCCAGGTTCAGCAGGCGGCCCTCGGAAAGGACAATGATGGACCGGCTGGCCTCGCCAGTGGCAGGATCCTCCTCGAAAACCCATTCGTGGACCTGCGGCTTGATTTCGACCTTCTTGATGCCGGGGACCCTCGCAAGCCCTGCCATGTCGATCTCGTTGTCGAAGTGGCCGATGTTCCCCACGATCGCCTTGTTCTTCATGCCGGCCATGTGCTCCGCCATGATGACGTCCTTGTTGCCCGTGGTGGTGATGAAGATGTCGCCCTGCGCGAGGACAGACTCCAGCTTGGCCACCTGGTAGCCGTCCATCGCGGCCTGCAACGCGCAGATGGGATCGATCTCGGTAACGATGACCCGTGAACCCTGGCCTCGCAGCGCTTCCGCGGCGCCCTTGCCGACGTCGCCGTAGCCGCAGACGACGGCAACCTTGCCGCCCATGAGCACATCCGTTGCGCGGTTGATGCCGTCCGGGAGCGAGTGGCGGATCCCGTACTTGTTGTCGAACTTGCTCTTGGTGACGGAGTCGTTGACGTTGATGGCCGGGAACAGCAGCTTGCCCTGTTCGGCGAGCTGGTACAGGCGGTGGACGCCCGTGGTGGTTTCCTCGCTGACGCCCTTGATCGTGGCTGCCGTCCGCGTCCACTTCTTCGGGTCCCGGGCCAGGGAGCGGCGCAGGACCTCAAGGAAGATTCCGTACTCTTCGGAATCAGTGGGATCAGCGGACGGCACGTTGCCCGCTGCCTCGAACTCCACGCCCTTGTGCACCAGCATGGTGGCGTCGCCGCCGTCGTCCAGGATCATGTTGGGTCCCAGTTCGGGATCGGATTCCGCGCCCGGCCAGGTGAGGATCTGCTCGGCTGTCCACCAGTACTCTTCGAGGGTTTCGCCTTTCCAGGCGAACACCGGCACACCCTGCGGGTCCTCCACGGTGCCCTTGCCAACCACCACGGCGGCGGCGGCTTCGTCCTGGGTGGAGAAGATGTTGCAGGAAGCCCAGCGGACCTCCGCGCCCAGGGCGGTGAGGGTTTCAATCAACACGGCTGTCTGCACTGTCATGTGCAGTGATCCTGCGATCCTGGCGCCCTGGAGCGGCTGGGTGGGCCCGAACTCCTCGCGCAGCGACATGAGCCCGGGCATTTCGTGCTCGGCAAGGCGGATCTGGTGGCGGCCGGCTTCTGCCAGGGTGATGTCGGCAACCTTGTAGTCAAAAGTCATGGATGGTCCTTAATTCGTTCCGGAGGCAGAGTCATGTTGGTCTGATCCTGCCGCGGAGGCTGCTGCCAGCAGCTCGGGGGGCAGGAGCAGCGGTATGCCGTCCTCGATGGCGTAACGCGGCTTGACCCCGGATTCCGCAGCGACGGCGGCAACCAGTTCCTCGCCTTCCTGCACCAGGGGGGAACCGGTCACGGGACAACGCAGGACGGACAGCAGTTCGGGACTGATCTTGGGCATTTATTGGTGCTCCCTGGCGGGCGCGCTCGCGCCGGTAGCGGACTGATGTGCAGCTTCCAGCCTACCGCCACATGGATGTCAGGAGGGTTCACGCAGGACGCGCAAGTGTCCCCTGCGGGTGCCCTCGGCCCCGGCCGGCGCCTCAAGGGCTGAATGGGGGCCGCGCTGCAGCGGCGGCTGCTTCGCCTGGCTGGGCAGGGCCGCAGCATCCCGGACGGCATTGGCAAGGGCGAGCAGGTCGTCAGGGCCGGGCTGCTGGGGAGTCGACGGCATGGCGAGTCGCAGGACCTCCCAGCCCCGCGGGACCGTCAGGGAGCCGGCATGCTGCTCGCACAAATCGTAACAATGCGGCTCGGCGTATGTGGCCAGGGGACCGAGGACTGCTGTGGAGTCCGCATAGACGTACGTCAGGGTGGCCACCGCCGACTGGCGGCAGGCAGATCTTGAACACTGACGGATAGCTCCCACGACATCCCAGACTACTCCGTATCGCCGCGAAAACAGCGCATTGCCGCCCCGGGCCGCCGCGTCCGTGCCCCGGGCAGAATGTATCGCATAAAAGTTCCCCCGGGTTTACAGTCAATGTATGCAGTCATCGAACCAGAAATCAGGTTTCACGGTCCGGTTGGCTGATCCGGATGCCCGCAGGGATCCAGGGACCGGCTCACCGGGCAAGAGCTTCGCAATGCGCCGCCGCAACCGGCACGGGCGCGGGCTGCGCGGGGAAGTGATGCTCCCAACCCATCCCGGCTACCGGACCCGCTCGGACCGCTTTGATGACATGGTGATGGATTCCGCCCAGCGGCTTCACGACATCTGGGGCAAGACCCTGGACGGGGTCCGGTTCGGCGTGGACGAGATCCCGCCGGACCTGGAGCAGTTGGCGGCCGGCACTTCCCCCGCTCCCTTGGGCTCCTATGCTCCCGCTGCGGACGGGGAAGGACCCATGATTACCGTGTACCGGCGCGTGGTGGAACAGGCGAGCCCCGGCCCGGAAGAGCTCCAGGACCTGATCCACGACGTCGTTGTGGAGCACACCGCCGAAATGCTCGGAGTGGCTCCGGAGACGCTGGACCCGGTGTACCGCCGCCGGTACTGAGCCTGCCGCTGCAGCTGTCCGGCCAGCCTAGTGGCTGAGCGTCACGGGCACTGTTTCCTGGCCGGCGGCTGCTGCCAGGAATGCCAGCGTTGAGACGTCGTTCCTGCCGTCCTGCTGGACCAGCACTGCGCCGTAAGCGGCATCGCCGGACGCGGAAACTACGTAGCCCACGACGCCCGCGTCCTCAACCTTGTCCGGCACCGCTATGGAAGAGGTGGTTCCGCCGGCAATGTCGGCGGTGGACGGCGGCCGGACTTTGCCGTCCGATGTGATCGCCGAATAGGTGATGGTGGCCCTGGCGTCCAAGGCGCCGAAAATCAGGCTGCGGCTGCCGCCCTGGGGAACCGGAACCACGTGCTGGCTGCCCAGCCTCACCCCGGACGCTGCCCAGGCGACGTCCGACGCCTCGCCTTCCTGGAGCCCGCGGGTGATCCGCGTGGCCGCGACAAACGAGACATCCGAGGACGCTGCCACCGTGTACTGCCCGGCGGGGACACCCGCGAGCGAAACTTCAGTGACGGCGCCTGCCTTTGCCGTAATGACGCCGCCGGAGGGCAGGGCCTCTTGGCCGTCCCGGCCGTAGAGCTTGACCTCCACCACTGCGTCCGACGGCCCCGGAACCGTCAGCTGAAGGGCCGGGCCGGCATCCTCATATCCGGACTTCCCGGTCAGCTGGGCCAGTCCGGCAGGGTCCTGGATGTCCACGCCCGTCATGACCTGGCGCGCTGCGGGAGCTGCTCCCGGCGCAATGAAGTCCACTCCCCCGGGGGTGAGGCCGCGCAGGACGCCCTGCTGGATCACCGCCGCGACGGGGCCGCCGGCGCTGCGGACGTGGACGCTGAGTTGCCGCTCCCCCGGCGCCAAGCCTGCGAGGACCACGGATCGGGAGGTGCCCGGAGCGACAAGCAGGCCGCGGCTGCCAGGCGCCTGGATCTGCCCTTGGGCGCCAAAAAGTTCCAGGCTGACGGTGGCCGGCGTGGTGGAAGCATTTGTCAGCACCAGCACGGAGGCCCGGCCCACGGTTGTGCTGGCTCCTGCAAGCCACTGGTCGTTGGACGGCGGCTGGCAGTTGGATGTTGCGGTGCCTTGGAGGTCTCCGTCAGTGGCAGTGAACTTCATCACCGCTGCGGCCGATGCCTTCTGGTTCGCCAAGGCGTCGGCGCTCAGTACGCTGGCCTGTTCTACAGGACGGGCGTCCACCACTCCGGCCAGGAGTTCCTGGGGCGAACCGGCAGTGGCAGCCTGGCCGGGTTCCTTGGAGATTTCGACGGCGGTTGTCCCGTCCAGCTGCGACAGCCGGCTAGCCGGCAGCACGCCCGCCGAGCCGAGCACCGCCCCTGTGACAGAACTGGCCGCCGTAGCTGACACCGGACTGAACTGGGGATCCGTTCCTGTTTCGGTGCCTTCCAGTAGCCGGGCCGGTCCCGGGCACACGCCCAGGCTCGTCCCGGCGGGGACAGCTACTGCCGGGGCCGCCACCGCACGGCTGGAATCCGCCTGTGGCAGGAGGGATCCGCCCACCACCACGGCCCCCGCTCCGGCGAGGATCACCGCCGCCGAGGCGAACCCCATCAGCCTCGCTTTGCGCCCCTGTACTGAAACCGGCTGGGAAGAACGCTGATCAGTGTCCGGGGTGTCTTGGGCGCCCGTTACGCTGTGCGCCCCGCCGGGGGCCTTGGCTTCCGGCTCTTCGGCGGCCGCGGTGTGCTCATGCATTCTGGTGTTCCTTACGCAGGGAGCCCTCGTCCCGTGAAAGGCCGGTCCGTGTCCTTCGGGCGGGCATCGGGATGGCGAGCAGGACCGTCAGGCCAATTACCGTGACCTGCGCTATGGCCGTCCACAGTGCCCAAGGGTTCTCATAGCGGATGGTCAGCTGTCCTCCGGAGGCGGGGAGCGTGAAGGCCTGGGCCCAGCCCGAGGTAGTTGCCGTGAGCCTGCGGCCATCGATCCAGGCGCTCCAGCCGGGATCCGCACGTTCTGCCAGGACCACAAGGCGCCCTTCCGGGCCCGCATCCACGGGGGCGTCGACGTCGGTGTAGGCGGAGGGAACCAGCCCTATGGCAGCACCGTTTGCGTCCACGATCCGTACCCGGTGGGCAACATCGGCAGCCTGCAGTACCGGCTGGTTCAGCGGGGTGATCCGCCAGAGCCATCCCACGTCTGTCTGGCCGACGGCCACAAGTCCGGGTACGGCATCCATCCTGCTTGCTGTCAGTTGCGCCGCAGTGTCCGCTGAGCGCAGCACAATGAACCCGACGCCCAGCTGTTCGAGGTCGATCCGCGGGTCCACGCCCTGGCCGGCAACAAGGATGGCCACTACGCGGCGGACGGCGGCGGCGACGTCATCGTCGTCGCGTACCGACTCCTCCCCCGGCGCACCGATGATGTTGCGTGCGGACGCTATGGCGGAAAAACTGTCCAACGTGGTGCCGGAGCCCCGCATCAGGGTTGCATCGAAAATGCCGTTGTCCCGTGTACTGATCAGCAGGGTGCGGGTCTGCTCGGGGCCGGTACCGCGGTCGATCGCGGTCGCCGGGAGGGTCCGCGGGTTGGCGGGCTCCACCAGGCGGGGGACTCCGAGCGCGCCGGCGTCGCCGGCAACGCCCGATTCCGTGGCACCGGCGCCCGCCTGGACCGTCCCGGCGGCAGTCGCAGGGCGAAGCAGGTTCTGGGCGGACCACGCCGCCATCCCCGCGAGGGGGCCGGTCAGCAGGACGACCATGCTGATGGCAGCGACTGACCGCAGGGCAGTCCTGTGCCTGGTGGTGCTGCTGGCCACAGCTTTGTCGCTCATGGCCAGGAGTTGTTCCGCACCCAGAATGCCTGCCGCCAGGAGTGCGAAGGCCGCGGCCGAGACTGGCGGGCCAGTAAAGGGGGTCACCAGCGTTTCCGCGTTTAGTCCGGTGGCCACGTGGCCGGCCAGCCAGCCGCCGGTCAGGGCAATGATGGCGGCCACCCAGAAACACCTCACTGTCCTGGCCCGGCGTCCGGGGATCAGCAGCCCGGCAACGGCCAGGGCGAGCACCGGGACCGCCACAAGGAGTGCCAGCAGCAAGGCCCACGGAATTGCGCCGCCCGTGAAGTAGGGAAGCCCCTCCAGGCCGCCCTCCGGATCAAACTGCAACGGCTGTCCCAAGAGCTGCTGCCACAAAGGTGCAGCATCAAAAGCCAGCGGCAGACCGGGATCCGCCAGCAACGCCCTCGGCCTGTCGAGCACGGAGATGCCGAAGGGAATGAAAAGGGCCGCAGTGGGCAGCAGGGCCCACCAGACCGTGCGGCCGCGGCGGCCGAGCAGGAGGCCGCAGAGCACGATGACCACGGCGGCCGGAACCAGGAGCGACGGTGCAGACGCGACAACAACAGCCAGTGCAAGCCCCGCGGCCGCGGCGGCGGTCCAGGACGGCGTGCCGTTGATGCCTGGCCTGGCCGGCGGCCTGTCGCCAAGGCGGTCGCTGGAAAGGGCAGGCAGCGTGAAGCGGCCGTGCCCTACTGCAGAGCCGGTGGCCCGCAGCAGCGCAAGGACCAGCAAGGGAAGCATGATGTGGGCAACCAGGGCGCCGGCCCGGCCCTGATTAAGCGCCACCTGGAGGGCAGGGGCGGCAGCCCAGAAGACAGCCGCGGCCAGCCGCAGCCGGCGGCGGACAGTCAGTCCTCCCGCAGCGAACCACGCGGTCAGCCCGGACAGCGGAGTTGCCAGCAGCAGCAGCCAGGCGATGGCGGCGTTGGCGTCGCCTCCGCCAAATACGCCAAGGATCCACAGGACGTATCCAAAGGGGTCTCCCCGCCCGGGCAATCCTGCACCCAGCGTGATCCACCAGCTTGAGGCGTGGTGCCACAGATCGCCGAGGTCGCCGGAAACGGGAATGAGGGCGCCACCTGTAACGGCGTCGGCACGGAAAAGTCCCGTAAGGGCCAGCATCGACGCGACGGATGCGATGATGACGGTGGCCAGGGCGCCGTTGCCCACCCATCCGCGCTTTGAGGTGGCAAGTGCCGCGAAGTCGTCAGACGCGTCCCCCGTGGGTTGGTTTGCCAGTGGATCATGCTCCAGGTCATCGGCAGGTGAATTGTCCGAGCCGAGCGCTTCCATTAACGACCGGCGGTGGCTCCAGACCTCGCGCCTGGGCGTCTGAAGCTTGCGGATCACAGACCTGCGGATCCGGCGGGTTCGGCGGGCGCTGCGGCGGGCCCGGGCCACGGCGCGCGGCCGGCCGAGGGCGGCGCAGGTGGCAACCAGCTGGGACAAGCCGTGGCCGGGATCTTTTACCAGGATACTGAGTACCAGCTTGAACAGGCTGCCCAGGAGGGCCCCGGCTCCATGGATGGGTACCATCCACAGCGGCGAGTGTTTCAGGCGCAGATGGACCTGGGCTTTCCGGGCGGCTGCGGCGTTGCCCAGCGCGTGCGGCCGGTGCGCTACGTGGAACATCCCGGCCGAGGGCACCACCACAACCCGGTGCCCTGCCAGCCGGTTGCGCCAGCAGAAGTCGACGTCGTCGCCGCTGCCGGGCAGGGCGGGATCGAAACCGCCCAGCTGCTCCCAGATGTCGCGGCGAACCAGCATGCCGGCGGAATTGACCGCAAACGTGTCGCTGCGCCCGTCGTACTGCCCCTGGTCCAGTTCATCGGCGTCGATCAGGGTGAGTCGTTCGGCCCACCGGCTGGTGGACAGGCCGACGTCGATCAACTTCCGTCCGCCGTCCCAGTCCAGCTGCTTGCAGCCGGCCACGGTGACGGAAGGCGCGCGTTCGACGGCGCTGAGCAGCTCGGCGAGGGCTTGCGGCGCGGGTGCCGCATCATCATGCAGCAGCCAGATCCACTCAGTCCTGCCGCCTGCAGGGCTTCCGCGCCATGGTGCCAGTTCCGCCAGGCCGGCCAGCACCGCCGCCCCCATGCCGCCTTTACCCCGCTGCTGGCTGACGACGTGGGCCGGGCCCAGGGCCTGCTGGAGAAGGGCCTTGGAATCATCCCGGGAGCCGGTGTCGACGCCAATGGCGTAGTCCACGGGCCGGGTCTGGTCCGCTAGGGCTGCGAGGGTTCTGGGCAGATAGTCACTGCCGTTGTGGGCGACCACAACGGCAGTAACATGGACATCCTGGTGAATTAGATTGCTCGCTTCCTAAGGCGCCGGCGCTCGCGCTCGGAAAGGCCTCCCCAGATGCCAAACCGTTCATCGTTCGCCAACGCGTACTCCAGGCATTGCGAACGCACGTTGCATGCCCCGCATACCTTTTTCGCGTCGCGGGTGGAGCCGCCCTTCTCAGGGAAGAATGCCTCGGGGTCGGTTTGGGCGCACAAGGCGTCCGTTTGCCAGCCCAGTTCGCCTTCGTCGTCGAAATCCTGCTGGAAAGGCAGTCCGATCCATACGGGCTGGATGGCGCTTGGTGCGGCCAGCTCCATGGGAGGGTCGAGTTCATCCTCCGGCTCGGCGCCGCCGTCCAGCAGGGCCTCGTGCGCGGCGAGGAAGGCAGTGGCCTGGTCCTCAAGGGCGCCACCCGCGTTCCTGTTGTACCGCTCGGCGGCATGGGGGTCGGCCGGGTCCACGTACCAGTCGCTCGGCACCCCCCGTGCCCGGTATTTTGCCGTTGCCTGGCCGGCCACGACGGCATCTTCCTGGATACGCTCTGCTTGCCCCATGGCGACCCTCCTGATGTTGCAGCCCCTGCCTGGATACGTGGCACTCGGTTGTGTGCCGGCATTTACGCAGTTGCCTTTAGTTATCTAATTACACGCGTGTAACTAGGGCGAGTCAAGCCGCCGCCGGATAATAATCACTCTCGATCACGAATAAGGCGTACGCCACGCCCGGTAATTTATTACGGGCGTGCGGCGCCATGGTCCAGCAGTCCGAACTGACGGCCGCGAACCGTCAAATTCGCCGCCGTTTGCGGGAAATTACCCGCAAAGACAGTAAATAGCAAGCACACTGAGCAACTCAGTGTGAGATATGTCACGTCGGGTGGCGGGTGCTACTCCAGCGTGCTGCGCCGGCAGTGCCCGGCCAACCGTAGTCCAAGGAGCGCCCCCGGTGGCAGGATGTAGCCATGACCAACCCGGCAGCTGACCTCATGGCAACCCTTCGTTCAGGCAACTCCACTGCCCCGCGCCTCACCTGGTACGGCCCCGACGGCGAACGCGTTGAGTTATCCGGCCGGGTGCTGGACAACTGGGTTGCCAAGACCAGCAACCTGCTCCAGGACGAACTGGACGCGACCCCCGGCATGCGGCTGGGCCTGGAACTGCCGGCGCACTGGAAGTCCATGGTCTGGGCACTTGCCGCCTGGCAGCTCGGCATGCAGACCGTCCTTGACCGCAGCCCGGCGGATTACCTGGTTACTGCTGATCCGGAAACGGTGGAGGGAAAGTACGACGCCGTCATCGCCGTTGCGCTGCCTGCGCTGGCCATGCGCTGGCCCGGTGAGCTGGGCGCCGGCTACCTCGACTATGCAGCGGAAGTGCGCTCCCACGGGGACGTGTTCATGGCCCATGCCGAAGCTGATCCCGCAGGCTGCGCGATCGTGGCCGGCGACGGCCGGAGCTACCTTCACCAGGACCTGCTCGACGGCTTCGCGGTACCTCATGAAGAGGGCGTGCGGCTGCACATCCCGGCCGGGAACGGCCTCGAGGCGGCCCTGTCAAATGCCCTCGGCGCCTGGCGGCGCGACGGCTCGGTGGTGGTAACCCACCCGGATGTGCAGCTGACGGACAACCTGCTCGCAGCGGAACGCATCCACGGAAGTTGAGCTGCCGTGCCGGCTAGCCCTTGCCCTGGCTTTCGGCCGAGGTTTCCCTCTCGACGGGGACGGTGCGCTCCTTGGCGTGGTGGTGCAGCTCGATGAGCTCGTGGTCGTGGGAGAACTCCGGTTCCTGGTCCAGTTCCTGGTTGAACACCAGGAACCGGTAGGCGAAGAAGCGGACAACGGTGGCTACCAGGATGCCAAGTATTCCCGCGAAGAACAGCATATTCTTGTCAGTCACGCCCAGACCGTACTTCGCGAGGGCGGTGAAGCCGGTGGAGATGCCGATGCCGATCCCATTGATGAGGACGAACATCAGGAATTCCCGGAGCACGTTTGCCTGCCGGCGGTGCCGGAAGGTCCAGAGCCGGTTGGCAATCCAGGAGAACACCGTGGCCACCGAGGCGCCGACAAACCTTGCCTTGGCCTCGCTGTCGGTCATGGGGCCGTGCATGAGGTAGTAGGTGAGGCCGTTGTCGATGACGAACGCAACACCGCCCACAGCTCCGAATTTGGCGACTTCGCGCCAAAAAAGGGACGCGAGTCCCCGGATGCGGTCTGCAAGTGCGGTAAACATGGCCCTCCATGGCTGTCTGAACTGTGGGCCATCGGGCCAGAGGCCATTTTAGCCCCCAAACCTGCGTGGCAGCCTCCCTAACCTGCGCCTGGGGCTTTCGGCGCCCGAAACACTCCTGCCCGCCGCGGACCGGAACGTGGGATACCGGTCGGTCTTCGGTAGGCTGGCAAATGTGACTTTTCCAGTAATAGGCGTGGTGGGCGGCGGCCAGCTTGCCCGCATGATGGCCCCGGCCGCAACCGCACTTGGCTTTGAACTCCGCGTCCTTGCCGAAGGTGACGATGTCTCCGCTGTATCGGCGGTGCCGTCCTCGCCTGTGGGTGACTACAAGGACCTGCAGACCCTCCTGGACTTCGCAGAAGGCCTGGACGTCATGACCTTTGACCACGAGCACGTCCCAACGGCCCACCTTCGTGCCCTGCAGGACGCCGGAGTCAACATCCAGCCCGGACCCGACGCGCTCGTTAACGCCCAGGACAAGCTGGTGATGCGTGCAGCCATCGACCGGCTGGAACTTCCCAATCCCGCCTGGGCCTCGGTTGAGGACGTGGCAGGCCTCGTCAGTTTCGGGGAACGGACTGGCTGGCCGGTTGTGCTGAAGATGCCGCGTGGCGGGTACGACGGCAAGGGTGTCCGCATTGTGGGCTCGGCGGAAGAGGCTGCGGACACAGAAGAATGGTTTGACGCCATGAGTCCCCTCCTGGCCGAGGCTAAGGTCGAGTTCACGCGGGAACTGTCCGCATTGGTGGCACGGACGCCGGACGGCGAGGCCCGGGCATGGCCCGTGGTGCACACCATCCAGGTGGACGGCGTGTGTGACGAGGTCATAGCGCCCGCGCTGGATATCCCCGTGGAGGTTGCAGCGGCAGCGGAAGACGCCGCCCTGCGGATTGCCGGCGAGCTGGGAGTGACGGGCGTGCTGGCCGTTGAACTCTTCGAGACGCCGGGTTCGGGGGCAGGGTTCCTGATCAACGAACTTGCCATGCGCCCCCACAACACCGGCCACTGGACGCAGGACGGCTCGGTGACCAGCCAGTTCGAGCAGCACCTCCGGGCGGTACTGAACCTTCCACTTGGCGCCACGGACACCCTTGCCCCGGTGGTGGTGATGAAGAACTTCCTGGGCGGCGAGAACCAGGACCTGTATTCCGCCTTCCCGCTGGCGCTTGCCAGCGAACCTGCCGCGAAGGTGCATTGCTACGGCAAGTCCGTCCGGCCCGGCCGCAAGATCGGCCATGTGAACCTGGTGGGTTCATCAACCACGGACGTTGAGTCCGTTCGCCGCCGTGCCACCATGGTGGCTAACATCATCCGCGACGGGCGGGTAGCGGCGGAGGAAACGCCAAGCACTTTCGAGGAGAACGCATGAGCGCCCAAACCACACCAGCCACCGCGTCGGAGACAGCGCCCTTGGTAGGCCTGGTCATGGGTTCCGACTCGGACTGGCCCGTGATGGAAGCCGCGGCGGACGCGCTGGCGGAGTTCGGCATTCCGTTCGAGGCCGACGTCGTGTCCGCCCACCGGATGCCGACGGAAATGATCCGCTACGGGCAGACCGCCCATGAGCGCGGTTTGAGGGTCATCATTGCCGGCGCCGGCGGCGCGGCCCACCTGCCGGGCATGCTGGCCAGCGTTACGCCGCTTCCGGTCATCGGCGTGCCTGTCCCCCTGAAGACCCTGGATGGCATGGATTCACTCCTGTCCATCGTCCAGATGCCGGCGGGCGTTCCGGTGGCTACCGTTTCCATCGCCGGGGCACGCAACGCGGGCCTCCTGGCCGTGCGGATACTGGCGGCCGGGACGGACGGGCTTGCCGCATCGCTTCGCGCAGACCTCCTTGATTTCGCCGCGGACCTCAACGCCGTCGCTACCCGCAAGGGTGCGAACCTGCGGCAAAAGGTCAGCGAGGTCTTTGCCGAAGGCAACGGCGCCCTGCGGGGCAGCCGCTAGGGCGGCGCGTATGTCCAGCAGCAAGCTGCATGACTCCGCTCCCGGCGGCGCAATGACAGATCCCGTCCGGTACCCGGTCAGCGCTTCCCCGCCCGTCCGCACCAAGCGCGCTTTCGTGCTTGTCCTCCTGACCCTCCTGGTACCGGGCAGCGCCCAGATTGTGGCCGGCGACCGGAAGCTGGGCCGCGCCGCACTGGCCGTAACGCTCTGCGTCTGGACGGTACTCGCGCTCACCCTGCTCCTGCTGCTCCTCAACCGCCCCCTCCTGATCAACATCATCACCAATCCCTTCGCCTCCCTGGCGATCGTGATCCTGCTGGTGGCGCTGGCCGTCGGCTGGGCGGCGCTGTTCATCAACACCCTGCGGCTGATCCGCCCCGTGTTGCTGGAGCCCTCGGTACGGCCCGCCGTCGGGATTGCTTTGGTACTGGCTCTGGTCCTCGGGAGCGGGTCGCTCGGCTATGCCGCCTACCTCCTCAACGTGGGCCGTAACGCTATCGGCAATATCTTTTCCTCCGGGCCCGCCATCGACCCCGTGGACGGGCGCTATAACTTCCTGATGATGGGCGGCGACGCCGGTGAGGACCGTACGGGACGGCGTCCGGACAGCCTCTCCGTGCTGAGCGTTGACGCCGAAACCGGCCAGACCGCCATCATTTCCGTCCCCCGCAACTTCCAGAACGCGCAGTTCAGCGAAGACTCGCCGATGCGGGCCATCTATCCCGACGGCTACAACTGCGGCGACGAATGCCTCATCAATGCCATCAACACCGAAGTAACCAACCAATACGCGGACCTTTACCCGGGGGTGGCCGATCCCGGCGCGCAGGCAACCATGGAAGCCGTCTCCGGAACTCTGGGAATGACAATCCAGGCCTATGTACTGGTGGACATGGAAGGCTTTTCCACCCTCATCGACGCCATGGGCGGCATTAAGATCAAGGCCGGCGGCTGGGTACCCATGAGCGGCTACTTCGACGATTACAGCCAAACCCACGGCATGCCCCTCGGGTGGATCCCCGCCGGAGAGCAGACGCTCGACGGCAACCAGGCGCTCTGGTACGGACGGTCACGCGAGTATGTGGACGACTACGCCCGTATCCAGCGCCAGCAATGCGTCCAGCAAGCCATGCTGAAGCAACTGGACCCGGCCACGCTGCTGGCCAAGTTCGAGGACATCGCCAACGCGGGCACGCGGGTTGTGGAATCCAATATCTCCTCTTCCCAGCTTGGCAGCTTTTTGGACCTCGCCATCAAGGCGAAAGGCCAGGAGGTCAAGCGGCTTACCATCGGCCCCCCTGACTTCGACGCTTCCTTCTCCACCGTCCCGGACTTCGGCCGGCTCCATGAGCGGGTGGCCCAGTTGCTGGCATCGGCCTCCGCCAAGGGCGCCCAGTCGGCAGGAATTGCAGACGACGCCATCGCCGTCCCGAAGGCGGGTTCCGGGCGCATCCAGGCGGCCGGGGCCTCCCCCGCTGGCCTGCTGGCCGGCGGCGGCGCCGCACAGCAGCCCACGCCGTCGGACTTCACCCCGGTGACCACAACCCCCGACGGCGAGCCGATCACCGCAGAGATGCTGAACCAGCTCAAGCGCGATGGCGATGAAGAAGCCATCCGCCAGCTCGTGGCCACCAACGGCCAGTGCGCCCCGCTCTAGAGCCAACCCACCAACGAACGGAACGGTTTTGTACCAGATTGACAACGTCCTCCGGGATTACGCCTGGGGTTCGACGACGGCCATCGCCGCCCTCCTGGGACGCCCGGAGTCCGGCGGGCCCGAAGCGGAACTGTGGATCGGCGCGCACCCCGACTCCCCGTCTGTCGCCCGCGTTCCCGAGGACGGTTCGGCCACCACGCCCTTGGACGCCCTGATCTCGCGCGATCCGGAGCATTTCCTCGGCGCGGACTCCGTTGCCCGCTTTGGTCCGCGGCTGCCGTTCCTGGCCAAGATCCTGGCGGCAGCCCAGCCACTGTCCCTGCAGGTCCATCCGAGCCTGGAGCAGGCACGGGCGGGATTTGCGCGGGAAAACGCGGCGGGCCTGGCCCCGGAGGCACCCAACCGGAACTACCGGGACGACAACCACAAGCCGGAGATGATTCTCGCCCTGACGCCGTTTGAGGCGCTGTGCGGTTTCCGTCCGGCTGCCCGGACCGTGGAAATCCTGCGGCACGTTGCCGCCGCCTTCGACTCCGTGGACGGCGGGGCTCCCGCGCTGATCGATGGGCTGCTTGGGGACCTCCAGTCCGCCGACGAAAGCACGGGCCTGCGGAAAGCCTTCGAGCGCCTGATCAGCGGCGGCCAGTCAGTGGCTGATGCTACTGCGCTGGTGGTGGCCGCGCTCCGCTCCGGAGCGCCCGTTGCACCTTACGAGGCCGAACTCAACACTGTGATCAGCCTGAACGAAAAGTACCCCGGCGATCCCGGGGTCCTGATCTCCCTGCTGCTGAACCGCATCTCGCTGGCACCCGGCGAGGCGGTCTACCTGCCCGCCGGAAACGTCCATGCCTACCTGCACGGGCTGGGCGTGGAGGTCATGGCATCCTCCGACAACGTCCTGCGCGGCGGCCTCACCCCCAAGTTCGTGGATGTGCCCGAGCTCCTGCGGACGGTTGACTTCCAGCCTGTGGCGGTGCCCATGCTCGCGGCCGAAAGGACTGTCCTGGACCAGGAACTGTTCCGCCCGCCGTTCGCGGAATTCCAGCTGCAGCGCATCGAGCTCTCACCCGACGCCGGACCGGTACCGCTGGCACAGTCCGGCGCGGCCGTGGTGATTGTTGTGGCCGGCAACATCTACCTCGATTCGCCCAAGGGCGACCTGCAGCTCGCCCGGGGCGGCAGCGCTTTCCTGGCCGCCGCCGAGGCTCCGGTCAACGTTCACCCGGTGGCGGGGAGCACGGAGCCTGCGCTAGCTTTCGCCGTGACCACGGGCCTGTAGCAGGCCGCGCCCCACGGCTCTCCAGGCAGCAACAGCAAAGGGCGACGGCGGCACCCGGGCGGGTGCCGCCGTCGCCCTTTGCTTGCCGGGGCTAGCTGCCCGGGCGCAGCTTCTGGAGCACAGGGCGGACCCTGCCGGCGGCAGCCTTCAGCAGCCGCCGGCCGGTCTGCAGCCCGCGCCGCGCCAGCGGCATGGCCTGGGCATATGCCGGGTAGAACGGCGAGAGCGGCTTTTCCCAAGTGCCCAGCAGCATGTTCTCGTGCTTGGCAAACTGCTTTTTGAAGTCCGAGATGCCGTCGTTGAGCAGGCCGTTGAAGTCGTAGCGGGAGCAGCCGTCCTCGCGCATCGCCTGCAGCGCCGCCCATTTAACGCCGTAGTTGACGCGCTGCTTCTGCCCCTCGGCAGACACGCCGCCGTAGAGCTCGAAGGCGGTGGAGCCGCTCCTCGCGAGCCAGACAAACGCCAGTAACTGCTCGCCGTCGAACGCCCCGATGATCGGCGAGCCGTCACCCATGTTCTTGAAGATGTCCCGGTAGTACTGGTCCTCGTGGATCCCGAACCCGGCGCGGTCCGCGGTCTCGTGGTAGACGGCCAGTACCTGCTCAAGTTCGGCGTCGTTCTTCACCTTGCGGAACTCCACGTCGCTGCGCATGGCCTTGCGGATGTTGGCGCGGGTGGACTTGGACATGTCCGCCATGAGCTCGTCATCGGTCCTGGTGAGGTCAAGGATCAGGGTCCGCGGGATCAGCACCGTATTGCTGGATGACCGGAACCCGGCGGCCGCCACTTCACCGGCGAAGACTGAATCCCGGTCCCAGTCGGGTTCGATGCTCAGGGCCACGCCCCTGTGCCGGACGGCGGCGTGGCCGGCCAGGCTGTTGAGGACCGCCTGCGCATTTTCCGGAGCACACATGGGGCCGCGGGGAATATACACCAGCGCACGGAACGGAAGGGGAAGGCGCCGGACCAGCAACTGGGCGCAGCCAATGGTGTTCCCGCCGTCATTGATGAGCACACGGTCCACGGACCAGCCGTGCATTGCTTTGGTCTCGCCCCACCCCCAGAGCTGTTGCGGATGTCCCTGGAACCGGTCAACATGGTCGTCCCAGAGGGCGCGGTCAGTACAGGGCACAACAGCAGGAATCATGGCTTCAACCCTATACCAACGGCTTAAAACGCCAGGCCCCCGGAACGCGGTGCGCGCTCCGGGGGCCTGGAATCTCAACGCGGCCGGGTCAGCTCTTGCGGGCGTAACCTTCCCACTTGTCGGCCCGGTGCTCGCCGTCAACGAAGCGGATGGTGCCGGATTTGGAACGCATCACGATGGACTGGGTAAGGACCTTGTCCTTGGAATAGCGCACTCCCTTGAGGAGGTCGCCGTCGGTGATGCCGGTGGCGGCAAAGTAGCAGTTGTCACTGGAGACGAGGTCGTTGGTGGACAGGACCCGTTCGAGGTCGTGGCCGGCATCGATGGCCTTCTGCTTTTCTTCGTCGCTGGTGGGCCACAGGCGGCCCTGGATCACGCCGCCGAGGGACTTGATGGCGCAGGCCGCAACGATGCCCTCCGGGGTGCCGCCAATGCCCATCAGCGCGTCGACGCCGGTTCCCGAGCGGGCAGCTGCGATGGCGCCTGCCACATCGCCGTCCATGATGAACTTGGTGCGCGCGCCTGCCTCGCGGATTTCCTCCACCAGCGGCTTGTGGCGGTCACGGTCGAGGATCATGACGTTGAGCTGGTTGACCTTGACGCCCTTGGCCTTCGCGATCAGGTGCAGGTTCTGCTTGACCGGGAGGCGGAGGTCCACCATGTCAGCGGCTTCCGGACCCGTGACGAGCTTCTCCATGTAGAACACGGCGGAGGGGTCGAACATGGAGCCGCGCTCGGCTACTGCCAGGACGGCAAGGGCGTTGTTGATGCCCAGTGCAGTCAGCCTGGTTCCATCGATGGGATCGACGGCAACATCGCATTCGGGCCCCGTACCGTCGCCGACGCGTTCGCCGTTGAACAGCATGGGGGCTTCGTCTTTTTCGCCTTCACCGATGACCACGACACCGTTGAAGTGGACGGTCTGCAGGAAGGAGCGCATGGCGTCAACGGCAGCGCCGTCAGCCTTGTTCTTGTCGCCGAAACCAACCCAGTGACCGCCGGCGATGGCTGCCGCCTCGGTGACGCGGACAAGCTCGAGGGCAAGGTTGCGGTCCGGCTCATCGTTACCCACTGCAAGGGACGGGGAGAGCGTGGAGTACTTCTGGGTCATGGACGCTGGTGACACGTGAACCTCTTCTTCGAGTGGCGATCATTGAACCCGCCCGGCCGGTGCGGCAGGGCGGTGATTCCTCTGCTACCGATCATAGTCGCGGCACCGCCCACGGGGCGGCGGATGACGCAACACCGCAATGTGCCGGGAGCTGCGCCGCGGAGCCGGCGCCGGCCAAATGGAAGTTGACCGCCGGCATGGGCGACTATAGAGGTGTGAATGACATGCAGGAAAAGACCACTCCCAGTCCCGAGCCGCACGGATCCGGAGGCAGCAACGGACCCGGCGCCACGGCAGGACAGTGGCAGGTTAAGCCCGTCATTCCGGCGGCAGCCGCCAAGCGCGCCAACGCCTCAGTGATTGGAATGGTGATCGCCCTGGTGGTGAGCATCGCGGCGTTCCTGCCCATCATCCTCATGAATCCGCTGCCCAAAAGCGAGGGCTACCGTCCGAACATCGATGTGGGAGCCACCGCACGCAACGCCGCGGATGTGGCGGGATTCACACCTGCAGCCCCGGACACCGGCAACACTTTCCGGCCGAACTACGCCCGCTGGGAAGCCGGAACCGGCAGCGGCGTCCCCACCTGGGAAGTGGGATACCTGACGCCCAGGGAGTCCTTCATCAGCCTGGTCCAGACCAGGAGCGCCAACCCCACCTGGCTTCTTCAGCAAACCAGGAACGCGCCGGTCACCGGCTCCCGGAACGCCGGCGGGCAGGACTGGCAGCTTCGGGACACCGGCAAGGGCGGAAAGTCCCTGGTGCTGGACTACCGCGGCACCACCGTCATCCTGTCCGGGGAGGCCCAACTGGACGAGATCGCCGCGCTGGCGGACGCCGTCGTCAGATCCATGGAAAGCAACCCGGCTGTCACAGTTTCACCCTCTGCGCCCGCCGCGCCGTAAGGTAGGCGCGTGGCTACCTACCTGACTCCTGCACTCGCCTGGCGCCGTCTGCGCGAAGGCAATGAACGATTCGTTAACGGTGAGACCTCGCACCCCAACCAGGATGCGTCACGCCGGTCATCCCTCGTGGAGAACCAGCACCCCTTCGCCGTCATCTTCGGTTGCTCCGACTCGCGGCTCGCCGCAGAGATCATCTTCGATGTGGGCCTCGGCGACGTCTTCGTCGTCAGGACGGCCGGCCAGGTCATTGACGACGCCGTCCTGGGCTCGCTGGAATACAGCGTGGCAGTGCTGGGGGTGCCCTTGATCGTGATCCTGGGGCACGACAGCTGCGGCGCCGTCAGCGCCACCAAATCCGCAGTGGAAACCGGAGAGATGCCGACAGGTTTCATCCGGGACCTGGTGGAACGGATTACGCCGTCGGTCCTCACCTCCCTCCGCAATGAGGAAACCGAAGTCAATGACATGGTGGTGGAACACGTCAAGCAGACGTCGCAGCGCCTCGTGGACAGCTCCCGTGTGATTTCCGACGCAATCGGCTCCGGCAAGACCGCGGTGATCGGCCTCTCGTACAGCCTGGCCGAAGGCCGCGCCAACCTTGTTTCCGGAATCGGCGAGCACTAGGAGCTTCCCAAAACTGCCGCGGCCGTGGGCCTGTAGCAAGCAGTTCACGGTTTTCGGTGCGGCGCCCGTGCGTCCTAAGCTAGCCCCATGACTTCCACTGAAGAGTTCCGCATTGAACATGACACGATGGGCGAAGTCCGCGTCCCCGTGAACGCACTGTACCGCGCGCAGACGCAGCGGGCAGTGGAGAACTTCCCCATTTCCGGCAAGACCCTGGAACGTGCGCACATTGAAGCACTGGCCCGGGTCAAGAAGGCTGCCGCCCAGGCCAACGCTGAGCTGGGTGTGCTCGACGGCGAGCTGGCCAAGGCGATCGCAGATGCAGCCGATGAGGTGGCCGCCGGCAAGTATGACGGCGACTTCCCCATCGACGTCTTCCAGACGGGCTCCGGCACGTCCTCGAACATGAACACCAACGAGGTCATCGCCGAGCTTGCCTCGCGTGCCCTCAAGGCCGCCGGCAGCGACAAGGTTGTCCACCCGAACGACCACGTCAACGCCTCGCAGTCCTCCAACGACGTCTTCCCCACATCGGTCCACGTTGCTGCCACCTCGGCCCTGATCAACGACCTCATCCCGGCCCTCGGCTACCTGGCGGAGTCGCTGGAGCGCAAGGCTGTTGAGTTCAAGGACGTGGTCAAGTCCGGCCGCACCCACCTGATGGACGCCACCCCGGTGATGCTCGGCCAGGAGTTCGGCGGCTACGCCGCGCAGGTCCGCTACGGCATCGAACGCATCAACGCGTCCCTCCCCCGCGTCGCCGAGGTTCCGCTCGGCGGCACAGCGGTGGGCACCGGCATCAACACCCCGGCCGGGTTCCCGGAGCGCGTCATCGAACTGCTGGCAACCGACACGGGGCTTCCCCTGACTGAGGCCCGCGACCACTTCGAGGCCCAGGCCAACCGCGACGGCCTCATCGAGGCGTCCAGCCAGCTGCGCAACATCGCCATCTCGTTCATGAAGATCAACAACGATCTCCGCTGGATGGGCTCGGGCCCCAACACAGGCCTTGGCGAAATCGCCATCCCCGACCTGCAGCCGGGTTCCTCGATCATGCCGGGCAAGGTCAACCCGGTCATCTGCGAGGCATCCATCATGGTGGCCGCACAGGTCATCGGCAACGACACCGCCATCGCCTGGTCCGGCACCAACGGCGCCTTCGAGCTTAACGTCGGCATCCCGGTCATGGCGTCCAACCTGCTGGAATCCATCCGCCTGCTCGCAAACACCAGCCGCGTCATGGCGGACAAGATGATTGACGGCATCACCGCGAACGTGGAGCGGGCCCGCTTCCTGGCCGAGGCGTCCCCGTCCATCGTGACCCCGCTGAACAAGTACATCGGCTACGAGAACGCCGCCAAGATCGCCAAGACGGCCGTGGCTGAGGGCCTGACCGTACGCCAGGCCACCGAGAAGCTCGGCTTCGTCGGTGACGGCGAGGGCAAGGTCTCCGAAGCGGACCTTGACAGGGCACTGGACGTCACCACCATGACGGCTCCGGCCCACAAGGCGTAGGTCCCCTTCCCAGCCAGGCCCGCCTGGCAAGGGACAAGCACGACGGCGGCCGCCCACCTTCCCTGCGAAGGCGGGCGGCCGGCGTCGTTAAGCTCCTCTGCGGGCGCTGGGATTTCCCGCGAAGGCGCAGGGGGGCAGGGCTCAGGGTTCGAAGTGGGCTGCTTCGGCCGGAGCCAGGGCACGGTGGATGCTGGTGAGGTGGCCGGCCATGAGCTCAGGCAACTCATCAACGCCGAACCACCCGACGGCCAGGGATTCGTCGTCATTCACCCGGGCAGTTCCGGAAACGTAGCGGCAGAGGAACACCACATCAAGGAACTCGCACACGTCACCGTTCGGGTAGGTGAAGGGCCCAACAGCCCCCACGGAGACCACTCGCTCGGGTTCGGCCACAACTGCCGTTTCCTCAAAGATCTCCCGCACCAGGCCGCGTGCCGGCTGCTCCCCGGGTTCCAGCATCCCGCTGACCAAAGCCCATTGTCTGTTGTCCGCCCGCTGCGCGAGCAGGACGCGCCCCAGGGCGTCCACCACCACGCCGCGGACGCCCGGAACCCACAGCGGATCATTGCCGATTTTCTTACGGAGCTTCAGGACGTAGTCAGGCGCTGGCATGCCGCCAGCCTACCGAAGTGCTTTCCCCGTTTGCCTGCCGGAAGCAGTCCCCGGTCCCCCGCTGCGGGGGATCAGGCCGGAAGCAGCATGGCCGCAGCAGCTCCGGCGAGCATAAACGGCCCGAAGGGGATGGAGGATTTCAATGTCCCCCTGCCTGCAGCCAGGAGCACGATGGACCACACGCCGCCCAGCAGGAAGGCCAGGAAGGTACCGGCAAACAGGTGGCCCCAGCCGAGGTAGCCGAGGTACATTCCCAGGACTCCTGCCAGTTTCACGTCGCCAAAGCCCATTCCGGGCGGATAGGCCGCCCGGAGAACGAAGTAGAAGAGCCACAGTATGGCGGCTCCGGCCACTACCCGAAGCAGCGGAAGGGCCATCAAGCCTGCCGCGAATCCGGGGGCATCGGGGGCCCCGCCGGCGCCGGCACCGGGAAAGGCCGACGCCGCGAGGAGGAGCACACCGGCAACGGCGTAGGACGGAAAGATAATCCGGTTTGGCAGGAGGTGGTGGCGGACGTCAATCACTGTGAGCCGCACGGCCATCACTGCGAAGTAGGCGCAGGCAGCCAGCACCAGCCAGAAGGCCAGCGGGGTGTGCTGCCACAGTTCGCCCAGTCGTTGGATCACCCTCGGATGCTACTGGATTTCCACTCTCCGGCAGTACTGGCCGCGCGTAAACTGTGGATATGGCGACGTGGGAATCCCGGCACCGGCCGGATCCGGACAGTGGTGCTGCCTCCACGGACCTCGCAGCCATGTTCCGGGACCTCTGCCGGTCCTCTCCTTGGAAGTGGCAGTCGCTGCGCTTTGATTACTGGGATGAGCCGTTCCCGGAGGCTCCCAGTCCTGCTGCTCCGCTTGTCCGCGCCTGGCTGCGCCGCCCCGGGGCACTCCGCCTCGAAAGCCCGGAGGGACTGGTCCTCCACAGCACCACGGGAATCAACGATTCCAAAGACGGCCTTTACACCAGCTCCACCCGGAAATCCTGGCTCCTCCCGCCCCATCTGGTGACGCCCGTCTACGACGACCTGGGCCTGGTGCGGCGCCGCCCGGAAGCAGCCTACGGCGAGCCGGGCTTCGGCAACGGACGCTTCTCCGCCGCCCTGGACCCGGTGGAACTCGCAGGCAACGCGCCCGTGCCCCTCGAGTTCCCCGGCAGCAACGCCGTGGAAATGCACGAGGTCAGCCGCCGGGAGCATGAGGGCCGGCCCGCGCTCGAGGCCGTCGTCTCCCCCACCGCCGCCTATCGCCCCGTGGATCCTGCCGCTCCCCTGTGCCTGCCGGGCCGCACCCGGATCCGGGTGGACCTTGGAACGGGAGTGTGCGTCTCCAGCCGCTCCCTAGAATCCGGCACTGACCAGTACGGGCACTGGCTGCGGATCATCGCCGTCGACGAATATATGCTGGACGACCTGTTCCTTGCCCAGTCCATGAACCTTACCGACGTCCGCCGCCACATCAGCTGGGACGTCCCCGCGTGACCGTGACAGGCCGCCACGCAGGCTCATCGGCTAGGCTTCGCGGATGACTACGCTGGACGCCGTATGGCCGCTCTTCGGCCTGACCCTCAGAACTCCGCGGTTGGAGCTCCGCCCTGTCCTCGACCAGGACCTTCCGGCTGCCGTGGCCGCCGCCCGCAGCGGCATCCACGAGCCCGGCAGGAACCCGTTCAGCACCGCCTGGGCGGAAGCTCCGGAACATGAGCTCGGCCCCAGAATGGCGCAATGGCACTGGCGCTGCCGCGCGGAGTGCACCCCCGAGTCGTGGACCCTCCTGCTGGGCATCTGGCACGCCGGTGAGTTCATCGGCTGCCAGGACGTCGGGGCCAAAGATTTTTCGGCGCTCAAGACGGTCACCACAGGATCGTGGCTCACGCAGTCAATGCAGGGCCGCGGCTTTGGCAAGGAGATGCGTGCCGCCGTCGCCCTTTACGCGTTTGACTGGCTGGGCGCAGAAGTAGCCGAGTCCGAGGCCGCCGGCTGGAACGAAGCCTCCCTCGGCGTATCCCGCTCCCTCGGCTACGAAGCCAACGGCATCACGCGCAAGGCCTGGGGGACGCAGGTCGAGACAGTCCAGCACGTCCGCCTCACCCCGGACTCCTTCAAACGCCCCGACTGGACCCTCAGGGTAGAAGGCCACGAGGCAGCAGCGAAGTACTTGAACATCAGCTAGTGCCGGGACTTGGTGCCTGGGTGCGCCTTCCGGCAGCGTGCGTCAAAGGCGACGAAGGAGCCAGCACGCAGAGGAAGGGGCACCCAGGCACCCCCGCTTAGCCTTCGAGGAGTTCGGTGACCAGGGCTGCGATCGGGGACCGTTCGGAGCGGGTCAGGGTGATGTGGCCGAAGAGCGGGTGTCCTTTCAGGGTTTCGACGACGGCGGCGATGCCGTCGTGGCGTCCGACGCGGAGGTTGTCCCGCTGGGCGACGTCGTGGGTCAGGACGACCTTTGAGTTCTGGCCCATGCGGCTCATGACGGTGAGCAGGACGTTCTTCTCGAGGGACTGGGCCTCGTCGACGATCACGAAGGCGTCGTGGAGGGAGCGTCCGCGGATGTGGGTGAGCGGCATGACCTCGAGCATGCCGCGGTCCATGACTTCCTCCACTACTTCCTGGCTGACCAGCGCGCCGAGGGTATCGAACACGGCCTGCGCCCAAGGGTTCATTTTTTCGGACTCGGAGCCGGGCAGGTAGCCCAGTTCCTGGCCGCCCACCGCGAAGAGGGGCCGGAACACGATGACCTTGCGGTGCTCGCGGCGTTCCAGCACCGCTTCCAGGCCCGCGCACAAGGCAAGGGCGGACTTGCCGGTGCCCGCCCTGCCGCCGATGGAGACGATGCCGACGGCGGGATCCATCAACATGTCGATGGCCAGCCGCTGCTCCGCGGACCGTCCGTGGAGCCCGAACACATCACGGTCGCCTTTGACGAGCCGGACCTGCTTGTCTGCGCCCACCCGGCCCAGGGCGGAACCGCGGTTGGAGAGCAGCACGAGCCCGGTATTGACCGGCATCTCGGCGGCCGCGGGGATGAAGACGGGCTCGTGGCCGTACAGCGTGGAGATCTCCTGTTCGCCGACCTCAACTTCGGCAATTCCGGTCCAGCCTGAATCCTTCACCAGCTCGTTGCGGTATTCGTCGGCGGTGAGGCCCATGGCGGAGGCTTTGACACGCATCGGTAGGTCCTTGGACACCACGGTGACGTTGCGGCCCTCATTGGCGAGGTTCTTCGCCACGGCGAGGATCCGGCTGTCGTTGTCGCCGCTGCGGAATCCCAACGGAAGTACGTCCGAGGAGATATGGTTCAGCTCCACCCTCAGGGAGCCGCCGTCGCCGATGGGGATTGGCTGGTTGAGTCCGCCGTGCTTGACCCGAAGGTCGTCCAGGAGCCGAAGCGCCTTCCGGGCGAAGTAGCCAAGCTCGGGATCGTGCCGTTTTGCTTCCAGTTCCGTGATGACCACCACCGGCACAATCACCTCGTGTTCCGCAAAGCGGAGCAACGCACGGGGGTCGGAGAGCAGGACGGAGGTGTCAATGACGAAGGTGTTAATGTCGGCTTCCCTTCCGGAGACAGCAAAACCGGCCGCAGCATCTTCTGCCGCACCGGTTTGTATGGTGGCTCGCGTGGCGCGAGAGGTAGCTTTCTCTCCCTGGTCGGAAAGGACCTCGGGCAGTTGTTCAGAAGTAGCCACATCGACTCCAGCCCCGGGCGCCAGCCCGGAATTGTTATTGGTGAGGCGGCTCGGCCACGAGGCCGGGTCCGGCCTCCCATACAACCGGTGCGATGTTTCGCTCCATGTACTGGCCTCCCCGATCAGCCGGCGGTTTTGCCTGCTGATGGATATAACGTAAATCCCCGCCAACTAATTTCCGCATCCATTACGCGGCGATTCCTGTTGCGGGACTGTGAACTCGTGATTAACCGGATATGTCAGGAGCCGAAGCGGCGCTGCCGGCCCGCGTAGTCGCGCAGGGCCCGCAGGAAGTCCACCTTGCGGAATGCGGGCCACAGGGCCTCACAGAAGTAGAACTCGCTGTAGGCGCTCTGCCACATCAGGAAGCCGGAGAGCCGCTGCTCGCCCGACGTTCGGATCACCAGGTCCGGGTCCGGCTGGCCGCGGGTGTAAAGGAACCTGGAAATGTCGTCCACGGAAAGGTCGTCGGCCAGTTGGGAGATGTCCGCTCCCCTGGCCACGGCATCGTGGAGGAGTTCCCGCACCGCGTCGACGATCTCCCGGCGGCCGCCGTACCCCACGGCCACGTTGACGTGGATCTTCTCCTTGACGGGAGTCCGCGCCGTCAGCTTGTGGAGCCGTTCTGCCAGGTAATCGGGCAGGAGCTCCGGGGCACCCATCGCATGGACGGAGATGTTGGCGTCCTCGTCCAGGCGGTCCAGGGTGTTGGCGATGATACCCATCAGCAGGTCCAGTTCCTCACTGGACCTGTTCATGTTGTCGGTGGACAGCATGTACAGGGTGACCACTTTGACCCCGAGCTCCTGGCACCAGCCCAGGAACTCGTGGATCTTGTCTGCGCCCGCCTGGTGGCCCTGGCTGGTGGGGGCATTGAACTGCTTCGCCCACCGGCGGTTCCCGTCCACCATGACGCCGATATGCCGGGGTATCCGGTCACGGGGGAGGTCCTTGAGCAGCCTGCGCTCATAGAAGCCGTAGAGGAACCCGGGCAACTCCACGCGCTCACTCACCTGACTTCCTTGCTGTACGTACTTGCACATCCTAGGCTACCGTCCGGAGCGGCCAGGACCTGCCGGCGAGCCCCGGAAGGCCCTTCACGCTCCTTGCTACTCATCAGTAACTTACTGCGGCGTAGGTTATTCTGGGAGCATGAACAGCGACACCCCGGACGCCCCGCGGACGCCGCAGCGCAAGGACAGCAGGGCGGAAACAGGCCACGAAACAAACGCTGTGGATGAGGCCGCCGTCCGGCTGGCCGAACTCCTGATGATCAAGCCGAAATGGCGGGGCTGGATCCATACGGTTACGGCGCCGCTCGCCCTCGTGGCGGGAATCGTGCTGGTGATGCTGGCCCCCACGGCGGACCGCAAGGTTACCTCCGCTGTCTACGCGGCAACGGGCGTCCTGCTGTTCGGAGTCAGCGCAGTGTACCACCGGGGAAACTGGTCGCCAGGGGTCAAGATCGTCCTCAAGCGACTGGACCACACGAACATCATGCTGGTAATCGCCGGCAGCTACACGCCCCTGGCTTGGAGATTGCTGGAGCGCCCCCAGGCGGTCCTCCTGCTGTGGGTCATCTGGTCCGGGGCCATCCTCGGGGTGCTGTTCCGGCTTCTGTGGACGGATGCCCCGCGCTGGCTATATGTACCCATCTATGTAGCCCTGGGCTGCGGCGCTCTCGTTTACCTGCCGCAGTTCTTCCAGGCCAGCATTCCCTCCGCTGTCCTCATCTGCGTGGGCGGCGTCCTGTACATCACGGGCGCCGTGTTCTATGCGCTGAAAAAACCGAACATCAGCTACCACCACTTCGGCTTCCACGAACTGTTCCACGCCCTGACCGTGGTGGCTTTCGCGGCACACTTCACGGCCATAGCCATGGCGGTCCTCAGCTAGCCGCCAGCCTACGGCGGAGCCGGGCGCAGTGCCGGTGCCGCCTTATCAGTGCCGCTGATCTCCCTGCGCGGGCCCTGTCCCGCCGTCGGCCGTTCCCTGCACGGTGCCGGGCTCCTGCCTGCCGGACGCATCCTCGGCGGCGTCCGCCGCCTCGACGTCCGCCGCGGCAGCGGCAGCAATGCGGTCCTCCTCCACCTGCGCCCGGTACCGCACGCGCCGGATGCGCCGCACCATGTCCACGATCAGCAGTGCGGTGGCAATTACGAAAAACGCCGTCATGATGAAGCCCAGCAGGCCGGGCGTGACCTGGTCCTCGGAAATCCCCTCGCGCAGCGTGGGCGTGGGCAGGGGCGTGGGAGTGGTGGCCAAACTGAGGAGCAGGTGATGCACGGTTGTTTACCTTCTGTGGTGCGGGGGCAGCGGCCGGGACCGGCGAGGCGCCAGGCCCCATCTTCTACGCGACATAGAAATTGCCGGCTGCTTCTATCTTAGCCCCGCGAACAGATCCCGTTCGGGGAGCTCCGAAGGAACCCTTGAGTGGATCAGGGAGTAGTCTTCCCACGGCCAGGCCCGGCGCTGCATCTCGGGCGAGACGGCAAAAAAGAACCCCAACGGGTCCACCTGGGTCCGGTGGGCCCGGAGTGCGTCATCACGTACTTCGAAGAAATCCCCGCAGTCCACCTGCGTAGTGGTGGGGTGGATGGCGGGAGGCGGGGTATGGCCCTCCGCGTCCGCTTCGAGCCAGGCTGCCAGCCGTTCGGCGTACGGCGACTGGAGGCCCGCCTCCTCCAGGGCAAAATGCAGCGCACGGAAGCGCTCCGGACTGAACGCCCTGTCGTAGTAGAGCTTGCTGGGTTCCCAGGGCTCGCCGGCGTCCGGATATCGCGAACCGTCACCGGCGGACTCGAAGGCTTCCACTGCCACCCGGTGAGCCATGATGTGGTCCGGATGGGGGTAGCCGCCGTTTTCGTCGTAGCTGAGGATGACATGCGGCTTGAAGGACCGGACCAGCCGCACCAGGGGCGCAGCGGCCTGGTGCAGGGGCAGGGTGGCGAAGGATCCGGCGGGAAGGGGCGGAAGCGGGTCACCTTCGGGCAGGCCCGAGTCAACGAAGCCCAGCCACCGCTGCCTGATGCCCAGGATGGCCGCTGCCCGTTCCATTTCCAGGCGCCTGGCGCCTGCCATGTCCCGCTTGGGGTGCGGCTCGCCCTCAACTGCCGGGTTCTGGATGTCTCCCCGGGAACCGTCGGTGCATGTGGCCACCATGACGTCTACGCCTGACGCGGCATATTTGGCCATCGTCGCAGCGCCCTTGCTGGACTCATCGTCCGGATGGGCGTGGACCGCGAGCAGCCGTAGCGGCGCCGGGGAGGTGCTGGACGCTGTCATCGAAGGACGGCTCCTTATTCTTTTCTGCTGCCTGTGGGCGCTGGACGGGTCACTTGGGCGGGGCGGACGCTGGCCTGGCCGGGACCAACAGGCTTCCGCCGGAAAGGGCACTAAACTGGTCTGGTGACTTCCCCGGACCAGCCGGCCCAACCCGCGCCCGCAAACACTAGCCTAGCCAATCGCTATGGTGCTAAAAAGCGCAGGCTTAAGCCAGGAGCCAGGCGCGCCATCGGCGGTGCGGCGCTGGCCGCGGGAATCGGGTTCCTCGCCTGGGTTTCCACATCCCAGTCACTGTCTGACGTTTCGTTCAAGGACATTGGCTACAGGACCACGGACGCCACGCTTGCGGAAGTTGACTTCCAGGTCACGCGCGAGCCCGGAACCGCCGTCAAGTGCGCGGTCAAGGCACTGGACTCCAAGTTTGCGGTGGTGGGGTGGAAGGTTGTGGACATTCCGCCCGCACCTGCCGACGGAACAGCCGACGGCGGCCGCACAGTTGCGCAGCGGGTGGCCGTACGCACGGAATCACTGTCCGTCTCCGGTGTAGTGGACAGCTGCTGGGCCGCTGGCACATAAGTCCGGTGTTGCCTGGGGCCGGCGCCTGAAAAAGTGGCCGGAGCATGTGACGTGCGCCGCTTCGCTGTTGGGTTAACTCCAAGGGATTGACTACAATGAAGGCATACCTTTACCCCGCTGAGCTGGTTACTGTTCCACAAGTGGCCACCGTGGCGGGGTCTTTTGCATGTAGGACCACAAGAGGAGAAGTCCGTGTCTACCACCAACAGCGCAGCTGCAGCCTGGCTCACCCAGGAAGCTTTTGACCGCCTGAAGGCAGAGCTGGACCACCTTTCCGGCGCTGGCCGGGCAGAGATCGTCCAGAAGATTGAAGCAGCCCGGCAAGAGGGTGACCTCAAGGAGAACGGCGGCTACCACGCAGCCAAGGAGGAGCAGGGCAAGATCGAGGCCCGCATCCGCCAGCTGACCGCGCTGCTCCGTGACGCCCATGTGGGCGCGGCCCCCGCGGACGACGGGATTGTGGAGCCCGGCATGATCGTCGTTGCCAGGATCGCGGGCGACGAAGAGACTTTCCTCCTCGGTTCCCGCGAAATCGCCGGCGATTCCGATCTTGACGTGTTTAGCGAGAAGTCACCCCTTGGGGCCGCCATTCTTGGACACAAGGAAGGCGAAACCCTGAGCTACGTGGCGCCCAACGGCAAGGACATCAAGGTGGAGATCCTCTCCGCCAAGCCCTACGCTGCATAGCCGTCCATATCCTGGAAGCGCCGGCCGTCCCGAAAGGGACGGCCGGCGTTCCACTTTAAAGTGGCAGGAACTTAGAGCGCCGAACCCATGGCCCGGCTGCGGCGGCGAAGCAGCAGTGCGGCCACTACTCCCCCGGCTGCCCCGCCAAGGTGCGCCTGCCACGAGATGTAGCCTGCCCCGATGGGCAGGACCCCCAGCAGGATGCTGCCGTAACCCATGAAGAGGACCACCGCCAGGAGGATCTGCCGCCAGCTGCGGTTAATGAATCCCCGGACCAGGAGAAAGGAAAACAGGCCGAACACCAGGCCTGACGCCCCCACGGTGATGCCGCCGTCGCCAATCAGCCAAACGGTCAGGCCGGATCCCAGCCAGCTGAAGGCGAGGGCGGTCAGGAATACCCGGAGCCCCGAGAGGAACACCAGGAAGCCGAAGATGATCAGCGGCAGGCTGTTGGACAGGAGATGGTTCAGGTTGGCGTGCAGGAGAGGGAAGGTGAAGATGTCCAGTAGCCCGTCGGCGCTTCTGGGCCGGAGCCCGAACGTCGCGTTGAGCGAGCGCAGCATCACCATGTTGAACAGTTCGATGACAAAGAGGAACACCACGAAGCTGCCCAGCAGGAGCAGCCCGCCCTTGGCCCGGGCAGCGATTGTCCGCCGCTGCCCAAAGCTCCCGTTTCCCGCCAGTCCGGCCATGGGGCGGGTCCTAGTGCACCACGATGGGCTGGAAGCCTTCGGCACGCAGGGCGCTGAGCACCTGTTCCCCGTGCTCGTGGCCTTTCGTTTCAAGGTTCACCGTGATGGACACGTCTCCCATGCTGATGGAGCCGCCCACGCGGGTGTGGTCCAGGCCGGTGACGTTGGCATCGTTCTCGGCGATGATCCGGGCGATGGTGGCCAGGGAACCGGGGCGGTCATCGAGCATCATGCGGACCGTCATGTAGCGCCCTGCCGCGGAGAGGCCCCGCTGGATGACCTTGAGCATGAGCATGGGGTCGATGTTGCCGCCGGAAAGGACCGCCACCGTGGTTCCCGGGTTCTCGATCTTGCCGTCCATCAGCGCTGCCACGCCAACCGCACCCGCAGGCTCCACCACCATCTTGGCCCGCTCCAGCAGGAAGATCAGTGCGCGGGCCAGCGAGTCTTCACTGACCGTCACCACGTCATCGACGAGTTCACGGATGATGCTGAAGGGAAGCTGCCCGGGCCGGCCGACGGCGATGCCGTCAGCCATGGTGGAGACCTTCTTCAGGGGCACCAGCGCATCTGCGGCGAGGGAGGGAGGATAGGCGGCGGCGTTTTCGGCCTGGACCCCGATGATGCGGATGTTCCGGCCCAGCTCCCTGGCCCTGGCCTTGACGGCGACGGCAACCCCGGCCAGGAGCCCGCCGCCGCCGACGCCCATGAGGATGGTGTCCACGTTGGGAACCTGCTCGAGGATTTCCAGGCCCAGCGTGCCCTGGCCCGCCACCACGTCCACATTGTCGAACGGGTGGACAAAAACGGTGCCCGTCTCGTTGCTGTAGCGCTGGGCCTCGGCGAGCGCCTCGTCCACGTTGTGTCCGTGCAGGATTACCTCGGCGCCGTGGCTGCGGGTGGCCGCCAGCTTAGGCAGCGCCACGCCCAGCGGCATGTAGATGCGGGCCTTGATTCCCAGGCTCTTGGCTGCAACGGCTACGCCTTGGGCGTGGTTGCCTGCAGAAGCGGCCACCACTCCACGCTTCTTTTCCTCCGGGGAAAGCCGCGCCATGCGCACGTACGCGCCGCGGACCTTGAACGATCCGGCCCGCTGGAGGTTTTCGCACTTGAAGAAGACATCCCCGCCCACCATGGTCCCAAGGGCGCGGGATGATTCCACCGGTGTCCGCGCAATAATCCCGTCGAGCAGCTTCTGCGCCTCCAGGACATCGTCCAGCGTGACGGGAAGGGTTTCGAGGATGTTCACGGACTATTCTCCTTTGGATTCGGCCCCGGCGCCCCGTTCCGCAGCGGGAGGGGCATCAGGTTGTTCTGCTTTCGTGCCGGCGGCGGCGCCCTTGCCGCGGCTGAGTACTGCCGGCGGCTGAACGTCCCGGATGGTGTTGTCCACTCCGGCGCCCGCCGTCAAAGGCTCTCCGGTCCATGCCGGCACTTGTTCATGTTCCCACGTTCTGGCGGCGATGTAGCGAATGGCAGTATTTGCGACGGCGAGGATGGGCACCGAAAAGAGGGCACCCGGAATGCCGGCAAGGTAGGACCCGGCTGCCACCGACAGGATCACTGCCACCGGATGCAGGGCCACGGCCTTGCCCATGACGAGCGGCTGCAGGATGTGGCTTTCCAACTGCTGGACAAGCAGGACGATGCCGAGCATGATCAGGGCGTTGATGGGGCCGTTGGCCACCAGTGCCAGCAGGACTGCGACGGCGCCGGTCACCAGGGCGCCCACGATCGGGATGAAGGAACCGATAAAGACGAGCACACTCAAGGGAAGCGCCAGCGGGACGCCGATAATCGCGGCACCCACGCCAATGCCTACCGCGTCGACGAAGGCCACAAACATCTGGATGCGGGCGTAGCTGACCATCGATGCCCAGCCCTTGCGCCCGGCACCGAACGTTGCTGCCCTGGCCTTTTTGGGGAGCAACCGGACCAGGAACGCCCAGATCCGGTCCCCTTCCAGGAGGAAGAAAATCAGTATGAACAGGGCCAGGATGAGACCGGCAGCAAAGTGCCCCGCCGTACTGCCGAAGGACAGGGCCCCGCTGACAATGCTGCTGGTGTTGTTTTGCAGGGCGGTGGTGGCTTCCTTCAGGTACTGGTCCATCTGGTCTGCCGTGACATGGAGGGGCCCGTCAGCCAGCCAGTCCTGGATCTGCTTGACTCCGGCGAGCGCCTCGGACCAGAGCTCCCCGAAACCGGCGACGAGTTGCCTGCCCACCAGCGCCAGGGATCCTGCGATCAGGCCGATGAAGCCGACCACGGTGACGGCCACAGCCACCCCGGACGGCAGTCTGTTTTTCTTGAGCCATCCCACCACCGGGCTCAGGAGCCCGGCGAGCAGGGCAGCCACCATGACCGGAATCATAAGGAAGCTGATCCTGCTCAGCAGCCAGACGAGCGCGCCTCCCACCAGGAGGATCAGTCCCAGGCGCCAGGCCCAGGACGCCGCTATCCGCACGCCGTAGGGTATATCGCGGTCCAGTTCACGGTCCGCGAGGATCCGCAGGGGCTGGTTCATGGCAGGCAGTTGCTGGCTTGGGGAAGTGTTGGGGGAGGTAACGGCATCCTCTGCTGGCGTCATAGCCTAATACTTCCCCAGCCGGGGCCTATTCGGAAACCGCTACCGTTCGCTGCCAGGGGTGTAGTCGATCCCCCATTCGATGGTGAAGGACTCACCCGGGTCCAGCCAGCGCAGGCCGTCCCCGGAGTTGAAGGCGTTGGCCGGCCCGGTCATGGGTTCAACGGCCACCGCGCGGCTGCGTCCCGGATACTCGGTGCTGACGAAGACGTGGACATATCGGCAGGCTTCGCCCTGCCAGAGGCTCACGTTCGTGCCGTCCTTCGCAGCAAGCGTGTGGCGGGCTTTCCCTGCTTCGAACTGCAGGCCTGTCAGCGCCACGTCCACGGCGAGGGCCGCGATGTTCTGCCCTGCCCTGAAGTCGGTCTCCCCCTGCACGGCTGCCGTGCTGCGCGGAATGAGGCGTTCGTCGGCAACCAGGCACGTGTCGGCGGCAACGGTCAGCACCAGGTCCTCGACGGGCGTGTCGCCCAGCCGCAGGTAAGGGTGGGCACCCAGGACGAAGGGTGCCGGCTCCTTGGAATCGTTGAACAGGGTCTGGCGGACTGCCAGCCCCAGCTCGTCGCCGAGCTGGTACTGCACGCGGTGCCGCACCAGGAAGGGGTACCCGTGCTGCGGAAAGATGGTGGCCTCCAGGGAAACGGAGTGCTCTGACTCGTCCACGAGGGCATAGGCGGAATTGCGGAGCAGTCCGTGGCTGGCGTTGTTCCTGGCCACCTCGGTGATGTCCAGCTGCTGCTTTTTGCCGTGCAGGAACCACGTGCCGTCCTCCACGCGGTTGGCCCACGGCGCCAGGGTGATGCCGGCAGCGCCGGGCGCGATCTGGTCGTCGCTGTAGGTTTCCGTCAGGAGCATTCCTCCCCTGCTGAAAGACCGCAGGCCGGCGGCTAGTTCGGTGACCACGGCCAGGGCGTCGCCGCGGCGGAGCTCGTACTGCCTGCCGGTGGCATAGCCGCGCAGGGCAGGCTCGCTGTTGGATTCACGGGGAGAACTGGAAGTCATGGGCACCACCGTACCCCGGCAGGACGTGTGCCCGCAGCAGACCGGATGTTAGATTTTGTTGTTAACTATTCTTTTTTGATCGAACGTGTCACACTTTTATCCATGACAGCTATCACGAGCACCAGGCTCTCCGACGGCAGGGAACTCATCTATTTCGATGACGCCGCAACCCCCAAGCCGCGCGCCGCCGAATTCACCACCGACCATCGCGGTCTCCCCCCGAGGGGGGAACCCGGCGAGGTCCGCTACGACGCACTGACGGACGAGTGGGTTGCCGTCGCGTCGCACCGGCAGGCACGGACCCACCTCCCGCCGGCGGACCAGTGCCCGATCTGCCCCACCACCCCCAGCAATCTTTCTGAGATCCCTGCTTCGGACTACGACGTGGTGGTGTTTGAAAACCGCTTCCCCTCGCTTGGTCCCGCGCTGGGCCCGATACCGGGCGAGGCAGCATGGGGTACCAAGGGTCCCGCGTACGGACGCTGCGAGGTAGTGGCGTTCACCCCCTCCCACACCGGATCCTTCAGTGAACTGGGCGAAGAGAGGTCCCGTACTGTCATCGAGGCCTGGGCCCAGCGAACGCGGGCCCTGAGCGGGCTGCCCGGAATCAAGCAGGTCTTCCCCTTCGAAAACCGTGGCGCGGACATTGGGGTAACACTCCACCACCCCCACGGCCAGATCTACGCCTACCCTTACATCACTCCCCGCGCGGGCGTCCTCGGCGCTGCAGCACGAAGGTTCTACGATGCCCGGGACGGCGACACCCTCACCGGCTCACTGCTGCGCTCCGAGCGGGAGGACGGAAGCAGGATGGTCCTGGAAGGGGAGAACTTCAGCGCGTATGTTCCCTTTGCCGCCCGGTGGCCGCTCGAAATCCACCTGGTGCCCCACCGCCAGGTCCCCGACCTCGCGGCGCTGAGCGGCGAGGAGAAGGACGAACTCGCTTGCGTCTACCTCGAGCTGCTCCGGAGGGTGGACGGCCTCTACCCCACGCCCACCCCGTACATATCCGCCTGGCACCAGGCTCCCCTGGATCCGGTTCTGCGGCCCGCCGGCTACCTCCACCTCCAGCTGACCTCCCCGCGGCGGGCGGCCGATAAGCTGAAGTACCTGGCAGGGTCGGAGGCAGCCATGGGCGCTTTCATCAATGACACCACCCCGGAAAGCGTCGCCGAGCGGCTGCGCACGGTAACCCTTCCGCCTTCCACCACCCCCGCCGTCGCGGCGGCCGCACCTGAAGGAGCCCACGCGTGAACCCCGCACCGGATCCCCTGACCACAAGCGCGCCTGCAGTGACCCAGGATCTTGCGGCACGGTTTTCACAGGAGTTCGGCAGCGCTCCGGACGGAATCTGGCAGGCGCCGGGCCGGGTAAACCTTATCGGCGAGCACACGGACTACAACGAGGGTTTCGTCCTCCCCTTCGCCATCAACCGCACCGCCCGGGTGGCCGTCAGGGTCCGCCCCGGTTCCTCTGTGCGCCTGCTCTCCACCTACGGCGACCAAGGCCTGGTAAGCACCAGGCTGGATTCGCTGGAGCCGGGCTCCGCCAAAGGATGGACCAAATACCCGCTCGGCGTGATGTGGGCGCTGAAACAGCGAGGCATCGCTGTCCCGGGCGTTGACCTGCTGCTGGACTCGGATGTCCCCCTCGGGGCCGGACTGTCCTCCTCCCACGCGATTGAATGTGCCGTCATCTCGGCACTGAACGATCTCACCGGGGCCGGGCTCGAAGCCCAGGAAATGGTGCTGGCCACGCAGCGTGCCGAAAATGACTTTGTCGGCGCTCCCACAGGGATCATGGACCAGTCCGCCTCGCTCCGCGGTTCGGAAGGCCACGCGGTCTTCCTGGACTGCCGGAACCAGAACGTGCGCCTGGTTCCCTTCGAGACGCAGCCCGCGGACCTGGTGATGCTCGTGATCGACACCAAGGTCTCGCACTCGCATGCCGACGGCGGCTATGCCTCCCGGCGGGCATCCTGCGAACTCGGCGCGGAAGTGCTGGGGGTCAAGGCGCTCCGTGACGTGCAGCTGGGCGATCTGGCGGAAGCCAGCGGCCTCCTGGATGAAGTCACGTTCCGCCGCGTCCGCCACGTGGTCACGGAAAACGACCGCGTACTCCAGACCGTCGAGCTCCTGGCAAGCCAAGGGCCAGGCGCCATTGGTCCCCTGCTGGACGCCAGCCACACGTCCATGCGGGACGACTTCGAAATCTCCTGCCCCGAGCTGGACCTGGCGGTGGACGCTTCCCGTGCCAGCGGCGCCATCGGTGCACGGATGACCGGGGGCGGATTCGGCGGAGCGGCCATAGCGCTCACCCCGGTGGCCCTGGAGCAAAAGGTGCGTGACGCCGTCGCCACTGCCTTCGCGGATGCCGGCTTCAAAGCGCCGGACATCTTCGCGGTCTCGCCCGCGGCGGGGGCCCGGCGGATCGCCTAGAGCCAGCCGCAGTGCGCTTAACTGCTGAGGGCCCCACCATATGGTGGGGCCCTCAGCTATTGGGAAGGTCCGACGGCGGGAGCCGCCTTGTGCGCTACTCTTCCCCGCGCAGGATGGACAGCAGGCGGATGATTTCCACGTAGAGCCATACCAGCGTGACCGTCAGGCCGAATGCGGCCGTCCAGGAGAAGCGCTGGGGGGCGCCGTTGCGGACACCCTCCTCGATGCTGGTGAAGTCCATGACCAGGGAGAATGCCGCGAGACCGATGGCCAGGATGCCGATGGCGACGCCGATGATGCCGCTGCGCAGCCCGAAGGGTTCCGATGTCAGGCCGGTCATCATCATGACGAGGTTCACGACAGAGAAGAGGGCGTAGCCAACCAGGGCGATCATGAAGAACTTCATGGCCTTCGGGGTGGCGCGGACCTTGCCGCTCTTGAACAGGAGCAGCGTCACCGTGAAGACGGACAGCGTGCCGAGGACAGCCTGAAGCCCCACTCCCGGGTACATGGCGTCCAGGACCCGGGTGAGGCCGCCGAGGAAGAGGCCTTCAAGGCCTGCGTAAGCAAGAATCAGTGCCGGCGACGGCTGCTTCTTGAAAGTGTTGACCAGGGCCAGCACGAAACCGCCCAGCGCACCAACGATCATCAGGAGCGAAGCCAGGCCCATGCTGACGAACAGCGTCACTGCGGCACCGGCGAGCAGCACCCCGAGGCAGGCGGTGGTCTTGACGATGACGTCGTCGAAGGTCATCCTGCCGGTGTCCGCCGGGCCCGCAGCGGGCTGGTTGTACATCTGCTGCAGCTGCTCATTGGTCATGTTCTGTGGCTGGCCGTACGGCTGCTGGCCGTAGGGCGCCTGCCCGTACGGCTGCTGGCCGTAGGGCGCGTGTCCGTAGGGAGCCTGCGGGACAGGCGGTGCCTGGGTGGCTCCACGGAAGCTTTTTCCGTTGAAGATCGGGTTGCCGCCAAGTGCCATTGCTGGATTCCTCCATAGGGATGTGTTGAAACCTTAAGGTTTACGGTACCAATTCTCACGTAAGTGCGCCCGTGAAAGTTCCCCGCCCCCGCCACGAGAGCGGAGTTGTTATCCGATCGCTACCATCGGCGCCTGAACCGCGGCATTTCCCGCAACATCCGCGCTGTAGCATAAGCCAAGCAGGGTGACGGAACTCACACACGTGCGGTGCCGCGCCAGATTGGCACCATCCTATCCCTGCATCCGTTCGCAACGGCTGCAAAGGCGCAGCCGAGACCGCCCCCAAGTGGAGGTTATTCAATTTGAGAAGTACACCCCAAGGCCGGCCGGCCGAAGGACGCCGCAGGTTGCTGAGGTTAATGGGAGCCATAAGCGCGTCCATCCTGGCAATCCTTCTTGTGGCAGCACCGGCATCGCAGGCCACTTCCCCGTCTCCGACACCATCCCCGTCGAACCAGACATTCCAGAACAACATCAGTGGATTTCTCCGTGATGACACCCGCGCACCCCTGGCGGATGTGTCCATCACGGCCAAGAAGGACGGCTTCACCGGTACGGCCAAGTCGTCGGCGAACGGATCCTGGAACATCGGCGTGCCCGATCAGGGCACGTACACGGTGGAACTGGACGAATCGACCCTTCCCGAGGGCATCAAGCTGGCTGAAGGCCAGGAAAACCCCCGCCAGGTGACCTTCAGCCAGACCTCAAACCTGTCGGTGATCTTCGCCTTCGGCAAGGGCATCGTGGTGCAGCAGCAGGACTTCGGCCAAAACCTGCTCAACCGGCTCGTGGCCGGCCTGAGCTTCGGCCTTCTCCTTGCCCTCGCCTCAGTAGGCCTTTCGCTGATTTTCGGCACCACCGGCCTCACCAACTTCGCCCACGGCGAGATGGTCACCCTCGGGGCGGTGCTGGTGTTTGCCTTCAACGCCATCGGCCTCCCCTTCTGGCTGGCCCTGATCCTGTCCCTGTTGGGCGGTGGTCTGTTCGGATATGCCCAGGACCGAGGCCTGTGGCGGCCGCTGCGCCGACGCGGCACCGGCCTGGTGCCAATGATGATTGTCAGCATCGGGCTTGCGCTTGCTGTCCGGTACGTCATCCAGTTCTACTTCGGCGGCGCCACCCAGCAGCTGCCGTTCGCGCAGAGCCCCGAGATCCAGCTGGGCCCGGTATCCATCTCACCCAACAACCTCTGGTCCCTCGGGATCAGCGCGGTGGTGATCGCCCTGATCGGCATCGTTCTGCTGAAGACCAGGCTGGGCAAGGCAACCCGTGCGGTAGCCGACAACCCGGCACTGGCGGCCGCCTCAGGCATCGACGTCGACTCCGTCATTCGGATTGTCTGGATCACGGGCGGCATGCTGGCCTCCCTGGGCGGCATCCTCTGGGCGTACTACCGTCCCGGCGTCACCTTCGACATGGGCTCGGCCATCCTCCTGCTGATTTTCGCCGGCGTCACCCTCGGCGGGCTCGGCACAGTCTTCGGCGCCCTGATCGGTTCCGTCATTGTGGGCATCTTCGTGGAACTGACCACCGTGTTCGGCCTTGCCGCAGACCTTAAGTATGTAGGTGCCCTGTTCATCATGATCGTTGTCCTATTGTTCCGGCCGCAGGGAATCCTGGGCCGGCGCGAGCGCGTGGGTTAGGAGACAGCCATGGACTTTGGATTCATTCTTGCCAGCGCTGCCGGTGAAATTTTCAGCCCGACGACGGCCGCGTACGCCCTCGCTGCGCTCGGCCTCGCCGTGCACTTCGGCTACTCAGGCCTGCTGAACTTTGGCCAGGCCGGCTTCATGGCGGTGGGAGCCTACGGCTTCGCCATCTCCACGCTCACCTTCGGTGTCCCGTTTTTCGTTGGACTGCTGATCGCCATCATTGCCTCCGCAATTTTTGCGCTGCTCCTCGGCATCCCCACCCTGCGGCTCCGGGCAGACTACCTCGCCATCGTGACCATTGCAGCGGCGGAAATCGTCCGGTACATCGTGACCACCAACCAGCTCACCTCGGTTACCGGTTCAGCCAACGGTCTGGCGGCCTTCGAAGGCGGGTTCTACGCCATGAACCCCTTCCCCGAGGGCTCCTACTTCGGCATGAACAACCGCGACTTCTTCATCCGCGTGGTGGGCTGGGCACTGGTTGCCCTCTGCTGCACCCTGGTGTGGCTGCTGATGCGCAGCCCCTGGGGACGCGTCCTCAAGGGGATCCGCGAAGATGAGAACGCCGTCCGGTCCCTTGGCAAGAACGTCTATGCCTACAAGATGCAGGCACTCATTATCGGCGGCGTCCTTGGCGCACTCGCCGGCATGATCTTCACCCTCCCCCGCGGAGCGGTGCAGCCGGCCAACTACGGCACGGAACTGACGTTCTTCCTCTACACCTGCCTCCTGCTGGGAGGCCTGGGCACCGTGCTCGGACCGGTCATCGGCGCGATGATCTTCTGGGTTGTCCTGTCACTGACCCAAGGCATCCTGTACGGCCTGATCGAGTCAGGGGCCATCACCTGGCTGAACACGGTCCAGGCCGGGCAGCTGCGCTACATCCTGGTTGGCGTCGCGCTGATGCTGCTGATGATCTTCAGGCCCCAGGGCGTCTTTGGAAACAAGAAGGAGCTGGCGTTCGCATGAGCATGCACAGCGAAGAACCAACACCGGCCGGTACGGGCGAGTTGGACTACATGACCGACACCCGGCCCATCGCGGCCGGAGAAGTGGGGCCCGGCTGCAAAAAGCGCGACCCCATCGTGGTGGCAGAGAACGTGACCCGCAGCTTCGGAGGCATCAATGCGGTGGACGTCGAATACCTCGAAATCCCCCGCCACAAGATCACGGCGCTCATCGGCCCCAACGGCGCGGGCAAGACCACCCTCTTCAACCTGCTCACCGGCTTTGATACACCCAATACCGGAAAGTGGCAGTTCGAAGGCAAGAGCCTCGCCGGAGTGTCTCCCTACAAGGTGGCGCGGATGGGCATGGTGCGCACTTTCCAGCTCACCAAGGTCATGGGCAAGCTGACCGTGATGGAGAACATGCGCCTCGGCGCGGCAAACCAGCCCGGCGAGCGGCTGTCCAAGGCGCTGTTCAAGGGCATCTGGGGCGGCCGGGAGAAACAGATCACCGGCGAAGCCAACGTGCTGCTGGAGAAGTTCAAGCTCGACGCCAAAAAGGACGACTACGCTGCGTCGCTGTCCGGCGGCCAGCGCAAGCTCCTGGAGATGGCCCGGTCCCTCATGGTGCGGCCCAAGCTGGTGATGCTTGACGAACCCATGGCAGGCGTCAACCCGGCCCTGACCCAGTCGCTGCTGGACCACATCAAGAACCTCAAAGCCGAAGGCATGACCGTCCTCTTCGTGGAACACGACATGCACATGGTCCGCCACATCGCAGACTGGGTGGTGGTCATGGCCGAGGGGAAAGTGGTCGCGGAGGGCCCGCCGGGCGAAGTGATGAAGAACCCTGCGGTCATCGACGCCTACCTTGGTGCACACCACGACGTCGACCTCGGCGACTCCGAAGGCCTCAAGGAGCTCGCAGCTGAACTTGTGGCGGACGAGGAATCGATCGTCGGAACCGAAAATGCGGGCATTATCTCCCTCGACATTGTGGCCAAGGAGGCGGACGAGGACCGCCCCGACCGGACCCGGGGCCGCCATGGCAGCACGGATACGGGCAGCACAGAGAAGGACAGCCAATGAGCAGCACCAGCGCGGCACCAGCCGCACACCCAGTCATCGACGGGGACTCGGTGGTCAAGGTCACCGACCTTGTGGCGGGCTACCTGCCGGGAGTCAATATCCTCAACGGCTGCAGCATCGAGGCCCGCAAAGGCGAACTGATCGGGATTATCGGCCCCAACGGGGCCGGCAAGTCCACCCTTCTGAAAGCAATGTTCGGCCTGGTGAAGGTCCATTCGGGCACGGTGGTGGTCCGTGGCCAGGACATCACCGGGTTGAAGGCGAACAAGCTGGTGACCCGCGGGGTGGGCTTCGTCCCGCAAACCAACAACGTGTTCGCTACGCTGACCATCGAGGAAAACCTGCAGATGGGCATGTTCCAGCGCCCCAAGGATTTCGCCGAACGGTTCGACTTCGTGGCCGGCCTGTTCCCGGAACTTGGCAAGCGGCGCGCGCAGCGGGCCGGCTCGCTGTCCGGCGGTGAACGCCAGATGGTGGCCATGGGCCGCGCACTGATGATGGATCCGGCCGTGCTGCTGCTTGATGAGCCGTCCGCGGGCCTCTCCCCCGTCAAGCAGGACGAGACCTTCCTGCGCGTCCATGAGATCAACCGTGCAGGCGTCTCGGTGATCATGGTGGAACAGAACGCCCGGCGCTGCCTGCAGATCTGCGACCGCGCCTACGTCCTGGACCAGGGCCGGGACGCCTACACCGGCACCGGCCGCGAGCTGATGAAGGATCCCAAAGTCATCCAGCTCTACCTCGGGACGCTGGCCGACACCGTCGAGTAGGGCACACTCCACACAAAGGAGCCCCCGTCCTGT
>NZ_JAUZVL010000018.1:0-83793 GCF_031844545.1 Arthrobacter sp. AB6 | reverse complement strand
CTTCCTCGATCGACGCCTTCACTAAGCGACTGGCTGGTGCCCTCTGGCATTGACACCGCTCAGGGCAACGAACAGGGGTTCTCTGTTGGTATGAGGCGCAGGTCGTACCCGTCTCGAACAACCAACAGAAAGTCGACAACCAATGGGAGTTCAGGCCATGACGGTGAGCAGGCGGGCTAGGATTGCATCCCCTCCGTTGTTTGAAAACGAGCTCACCCGCAGCGTCACCTGTTCAAGGTGATCCTGCATTAGTTTCGCGGCTAGTTCACTGTTTCCTTCGGCGATTGCGTCAACAACTGCGGAGTGGTCGTCCACGTCGCGAGTATGGTCCCCGTGGCTTTCCATGATGACGTCCAGCGCGGCTTCTACAGGTTCAAAGGACTTGCTGAGCACTACTCCGAGCATGACTTTGAGCAACGGATTCATTGCGAGTGACGCCACTGTTCGATGGAATTCCAGCGCCGCTTGCCAGGGGGCCATCGATTTATTGGGCACTTTGGCGGCATGCCGTCTTATCAGGGATCGCAGCCGGGCGACGTCTTCTTCCGTGGCTGTCCCTGCTGCTTCGCGTGCCGCCTCGGGTTCGACCGCACGTCTTGCTTTGAGGAGATTGAGAACGTCATGGGTGGTCTTGACAGCGGTGGTTGCACGCAGTAGTTCCTGCCACTCCCCTGCCGTTGCGACGTCAGCCGCATATGCCTCTCCAGCCGGCGTAAGCACCCGACCCTTAGTTCCAACTGAGACGGTTAGGCCCAGTTCGTCTAGGTCCCGCAACTGACGGCTGATCGTTGATTCTGAAAGATCGAGGCCCTGATCCAGAAGTTCCCGTCGGGCCACCCGTGTACCCACAGGCCCGGTTGATTCCCGGATAACCAACAGCAACTTCAGAGCCGGTTCTACTAACGGCGACTTAACCATCCCCAAACAATACAGACGTCTGTCACTATTGACAAGCCTCGCCCAAGGAGCCGACACTGTCTATCAGGAACCAATTGTGTTCCGCGTTACATCCACCTTCGCGGTCCGGCTAATAACGGCGGACGGGCAAGGCACCAAAGATTTGGACATCACAGCTGCAACCTTTCTGATGAACAGGACGCTAAATGAGCAAGAAATTCATGAAGACCGCCAACCTAGCCAAATGGCTACCAGCGCTGGCTGTTGCAAGCGCACTCCTACTTACGGGCTGTGGCTCTGGGAACACGACCGAAGCGACCGCGGTTCAGGAGAAGTTGCCTGCTGAGGTGGTTTCTTCCGGTACGTTGCGGGTCGGAACGTCTCAATTGATGGGGCTACCCTGGTCATCAAAGGACGCCAGTGGGAATGCCCAAGGACTTGACCCGTCCCTAGCGGCAGCAATAGCCGATGATTTCGGCTTGAAGGTTGAGGTCGTCAATCTTGGCTGGGACAGCCTTATACCGAGCCTGCAGGCCGGCCGCGTAGACATCATAATGTCCGGGATGCTTGACACGCCGCAGCGGCAGCAGGCCGTGGATTTCGTGGATTACGTGAAGGCAGGCTCCGGAATGCTGGTATTGGCAGGTTCGCAAGCCAACATCTCAACGCTCGCTGATGCGTGTGGGATCACCACGGGGGCGCTCAAGGGCTCAGCTGAACAGGTGTCAGCGGAGGCACAGTCCAAGGAGTGCGTCGCTGCGGGAAAGCAGCCCATCGATCTTCAACTATTTCCTGACGTAAGTTCGATAACCGCGGCACTGGACAGCGGGCGCATCGAGCTCGTCCTAAATGACCCTGGCGTTTTGGGATACCTCGTCAAACAGAACCCGGACAAGTACAAGACCGTCGGAACCATTTTCAATGCCGGGCTTGTCGGCATCGCAGTCCCCAAAGACAGCTCGCTGGGGCCGGCAATTCAAGAGGTCCTTGAAAAGTTCATGCAAGACGGAAGCTACCGCAAGGTGCTTACTGAATACGGCTTCGATGACCAGACGATGCTTGAAAAGGCAACACTCAACGGCGGAAAGTAGCCGGACGTGACACAAACTATCTCCCAAGTGCCTGGTGCTGAACAGAAGCTTCTGAAACGGCGGCGTCCACTAGTTTGGCTTGCAACGGTTGCTGTTGCCGCCGTCGTTGTGCCAGTCCTATTCTCGATGTTCACGAACGAGAGATTCCGCTGGGGCGTCGTGATCTCCTACCTGTTTGATCCTGACATCCTCGCAGGCCTGGGTAGGACCCTTTTGCTCACGGCCGTAAGCATGAGCATCGCAGTGGTACTGGGCATAGTGCTGGCGGTCATGGCGGGTGCTAATAACCTCCTGCTGAACTCGATCTCCAAAGCTTACATATGGATCTTCCGAGGAACCCCGGTCCTGGTCCAGATTCTTGTGTGGTTCAACCTCGCCGCTCTGTACCCAACGCTGGTGCTCGGGCTTCCCTTTGGCGCAACCTTGGGCAAATGGTCCACGAACGACCTCATCACGCCATTCTCGGCGGCCATCCTCGGCTTGGCTCTGAATGAGGCGGCCTACATGGCGGAAATTGTCCGTGCCGGACTCACGTCGGTCGACCGAGGGCAACATGAAGCCGCGCAGGCGCTCGGCATGCACAAGTCACTCTTGTTCCGGAAGATCGCACTGCCCCAAGCAATGAGGATCATCGTTCCGCCGACGGGCAACGAGACGATCAACATGTTAAAGAACTCAGCACTCGTTAGCGTGATCGCCCTGCCGGAATTGCTGTACTCAGCCCAGATCATTGCCTCGCAGAACTTCCAGGTAATCCCATTGCTGCTGGTAGCAACAATCTGGTATCTGGTCATCACATCAATTCTGACCCTGATCCAGAGCAGACTCGAAAAGAAGTTCGCCGTAAGAACACACACGAACACTGCTCGGAAGGTCCCTGTCCAGTGAACAGCACCACCATGAACAGCACCCCCGCCATCCGCATAAGCGCACTGCGAAAGTCGTTCCATAGCACTGAAGTTCTAAGCGGCATCGACCTGGAAGTAGCTCAGGGAGAGGTTGTATGCATCCTTGGTCCATCAGGCTCAGGCAAAAGCACCTTACTCCGATGCATCAACCACCTCGAGAAGCCCTCAGGGGGCCGCATCGAAGTTGACGGAGAACTATTCGCGTACAGACAAGAGACCCACGGGCTTCGTGAGCTGACAGACAAGCAAATCTGTGAACGGCGAAAAGAGGTTGGAATGGTTTTCCAGCGCTTCAACCTCTTCCCCCATCTGACCGTCGAGGAAAACATCTGCCTCTCACCGATCAAGGTACTCGGAATCTCCGCAACCACGGCCAAGGCTGACGCAATCCGGTTGCTGAAGCGCGTAGGGCTGGAAAAGAAAAGCCACTACTACCCCGAACAGCTCTCAGGTGGTCAGCAGCAACGAGTGGCTATCGCCCGCGCCCTTGCAATGCGCCCAAAAGTCATGCTCTTCGATGAACCAACTTCTGCACTCGACCCTGAATTGGTAGGCGAAGTGCTTGCTGTCATGAAAGATCTTGCTGACGAGGGCAACATGTCCATGGTCATTGTGACCCACGAGATGCAGTTCGCGAAGGAAGTTGCCGACCGCGTCATCTTCATCGATGGCGGCGTGATCGTAGAACAAGGAGCACCGGACGAGGTGCTGGTAAACCCCCGCGAAGATCGAACCAAATCGTTCCTTTCCCGTGTCCTCAAGAACTGACTCAAACCGACAACAGTCCGACCGAAAGGCCAGCCATGAAACTCCAACTAGACCAGATCATCCCAGACAAAACATTCCTCAACGCACCGTTCGAACAGGACCCGAGCAAGGTCGACACACCCTATGCCTTCATCGGTATCCCCTACGGTCCGCCCTATCACTTCACTGACCTCACCGCATGCGCCTTGGGCCCGACCGAGGTGCGGTGGGAATCACATCGCCAAAACTACGCTCTGAACTGGTCCCATTACGACTTCGACTACGGCGACGCCCTGTTCCCTGATGGACTGCCAACCGTAACCGACTGCGGAGACCTCCAAGGCGACGTCCGTGATCCCGACGCCATCTGGGAACAAGGAACGGATCACATTCGCAAACTAGTCCAAAAAGGAACGGTACCGCTTGTCGTAGGAGGCTTCGATTCAATTCCGCCCATTATCGCAGGGGCATTCGAGTCCGAGGTCATCAACATCCTCCACGTTGACTCACACCTGGACTTCCGCCACGAGCGCTACGGAGTCACCCGCGGGTACTCCAGCCCCATCCGCCGTATCCGTGAGTTCCCTTGGGTGCAGGACATCGTTCAAGTAGGACTACGCGGAGCGGGCAGCGCCAGACCTGAGGACGTCGCAGATGCCCTCGAGTCAGGCAACAAACTGTTCACTGCCTGGGACATACACAACAGGGGACCCGAAGCCATCTTGGATGCACTTAGCGCGAAAGGACGCTGGGTCATCACTATTGACTGTGACGGCCTTGACACATCCATTGCTCCAGCGATCGGGGCGAGGGAACCAGGCGGCCTGACATTCCACGAAATCCGAACACTCGTGGCCGGCCTTGCAAACCAAAACAAGGTCGCCGCGCTGGTGTTCACCGAGTATCAGACGGCGAAAGACATACAGGCAATTACTGCGCACACCATAACTCGCCTTATGTTGAATGTGATTGGAGCGCAACGGTCACCAAAGCCCGAAGTCGCCTTCGTGGCATAGAGTTGCCTGCCCGTTGAGGCCCTCACCCCGGGAGGGAGGAGCGCTTGCGTATCAAACAGCGGCGATAAGCGCAGTCGAGACGACATGCCCAAACCCACTCCGGGGCAGCAATCATGGCGGAAGTAATGTGGGCGAGATCCTGTAGTCGCAACGCCGTAACACCGCCTACTTGTCAAGCCAAGCAATGCAACTGCGGCCTTTGGTCACCCCTCAGAGGAGACCAGAGGCTGCTTTTGATTGGGACGGACTGCTGTATTTCCAAAATGAACCGTAATGGCCATCTCCTCTGGCGCCTTTTGGTCGTTTTGTCATCCTAAGCAAGCGATTTGCGTCTATGAGACTGACACTTCTGCGCTTCATACTAGGAGGACAGGCCGACGGATGCCGGGTGTATAACTAAGCTCTGTACTCGGAGTTCCTGGTTGTCCCTACCTTGAAGGTCGAGCGGCACCCTCGCTCGGCAACCACCAACTGAACACCGGCTTCGCCTATCCGGCTCTGAACCAGCAAGAAGTGCAGGTCGGCGCATGACTTGCTGCCGCCGTGTACGCCTTTCCCATGCCCTAGATGTAGCTTCGGGACAGGTCGACAAACCGAAGGGACATTATTAGATGGAAACCGCAGGCCTCCTGCTTGTCGGCGCTGTACTCTTTGTCAACGGGGTGGTCTTCCTACGCCACGCCGAGCCTCGAAATGCAGCTGTGATCAACATCTTTGTTGGCCTAGTGCAAACGGTCATTCCGTTCCACCTTCTGGTAACCGCCCACGGGTCTGATGATCTGCTTGAAGCGACACCCTTGTTCCTATTTGGCCTTACCTATCTGTGGACGGGCATCACGAACCTCACCCGAAATGATGGAACGGCCCTTGGCTGGTTCTGCATATGGGTTGCCGCCATAACCGTCGTCTTTTCTGCCGTAGCCCTTTTTCACTTCAACGACCCTAAGCAGGCCGTTATCTGGCTCAACTGGGGTGTCCTCTGGGGGCTCTTCTGGAGCGTTCTGGCCTGTGGCCGGACCGGTCATCGCCTGGCAACTGGCGGAGCAGCAATTGTGATGTCCGTCTGGACATGTACCGTTCCCGCCATCCTTACGATGATTGGCCTTTGGGATGACCTGCCAGTGTGGCCGGTTATCGTAGCGACCGCAATAACTCCATTCGCTATTCGCGCCCTCTCCAAGTGTGCCGCCTCCTTGACCCAGAAACCCCAAGTAGCCACGCAGCCTCTGCAGGCACGTCACTACCTGTAACCATCGGAGGGTGGCCCTGACCGATGTCCCGGCAGAAGACGTGACAACTTACGGTGACAGGTCTCCAAGCCGCCTAAGCAATGACGACTAAGCGTTCCTGCCTAAGACTTGCCCCGGTCGCGACCTATCCTCCGGGAGGCGGCCGGTAGCTTTCTCCGTAGAGGCCAGGAAGGCATCCGGTGACCTCGCTTCCAGAGGCGTTCTCTGCTCGGACTGCCTAGTCCCTCAGCGCCAACCACAAGACGGATCTGTCATCCGGGGATGCGAGGCTGAATCCTGCGCGTCTCTCGGCCCGCTGCAGGCGCGTACGCAGGGTTTGACGGTGGATACCCAGGTCTGACGCTGCGGCCTCGAGGCTGCCGTTGTGCGCGAGGAAGCGGGTAACGGCCTCCAATGTTTCCGGATCGAGTTGGGTCCGGATTTGCTGGGTGAACGCTGAAAATTCGGTTCTCGTTTCTGCACCGAACATCGAAACCAGTCTGTCCTGGCTACCCAGCATGGCGTATTCCATGACGCCGCTTCCCGACGTCTTGGCCCGATGGGCAGCGGTCGTGGCGTTCCAGACACCGGCCTCAACATCTCCGGTACGCACGTCACGACAGACACCCAAAGTAGCAGAGGGAGTTACTTGGTGCAGACGCGCCCATGGAATGGCGTCGGCCGATTCTGTGGCCAGCGGCTGAGCGAAGATCAGCAGTTCATCCAATTGCGTGGACACGGACGTGTATCTCTCCGCGTAGGCTGCAACATGCTGTTCCAGTGCCAGTCGTTCCGAATGCGAGAGCGGGTTCGTTGCTAATAACAAGGCGACGTCAATCGATGCATCAGCAGGGAACTCGTATAGATCCAGCAGCCCACCATAGCCGTGCGTTTGCGCGATCAAGGTCCGGGCCTTTCTCTCCGCCACACTGACCTGGGTTCTCTGGGAAGCGGAAAGAGCTAGAAGGGACGCCGCCGTGGAGATAAAAATGCGCTCCAGAGGATCAAACCGTTTTGCCCGTCCCATGACCAAGAGACGAGGCGAGGGCCCCTCTCCCAACGGAATGAGCATCGCTTCCACCCCCGGAACTGCCACCGTTGACGCCGACAGTGGCGAAAGACCCACCCGTCCTGGCATTGCATCCAAAATAGCCGACATGCCAGCAGGGGCCTGGACCGTCTCCTTGATGACCCGCCCGCGGGCGTCCAGAATTCCTGCCCAGCCATGGAGCTGTCCAGCGAGCCGATCCAGAATGTCCGACTCGCCGACCCCTTTCAACAGCGAAGCGGCCAGGTCAGCCTGTCCAGCAAGGGTGGTTTCAAAATCCCTCGCTCGTTCCTCCGCCAGCCGCGCAGCAACAAATTCAGAGAGTGCAATGTACGGGGTTTCAAAAGGGACTTCCAGCAGCGGCAGGCCTGCCGCCGCTGCAGCAGTGCGCCACGCCGCGGGCACCTCTTTACCCGGCCAACCGGTTCCGTAGCCGACAGCGGCCACACCGCTTTTCTTCAGTGAATCAAAGTAGCCGACCAGTGTTGACTCCTCACGCCCATAGAGATTGGTCGTAATGAGCATCTCGCCACCGAGCAGCCACGGGGTAGGGTCATCGACCTCCGAGACATGAACCCACCTGACAACATTAGCCAGAGCCTTATGTCCTGCGACGCAACGAAGCGACAGTCCTTTCTGGTTTAGCAAATCAGCAACGGTGACGGCCATCCAATGCCTCCTTATGGCTCAGATCACCATCGACAGCACGGTGATCTTTCACACATCTTTTCACCATTTCGTCGATGGTTGTTTTCTGCGGGTCCATCCAGACTTTTTCTAGGCAACACGCCCAAGAGAAGTTGAGTTAAGGAGTTCCCCATGGCAGCAAGATCAACCCGGACATTCGAGATCCTGGGAGTGCCCTTCGACGGGGCGGCTACCCTCGGTTGGCCCGGTGCCCGGTACGCGCCAGCGAAAATTCGCGAGGCTCTTGGGTGGATCACTATGAGGACAGAGAAAGGTCTGGTGTACTCGCTCGAAACGGGTCAACTCCACACCGCCCCGACCATCGTCGATGGCGGCGATGCCAACGTAATCCCACACGATCTCGAGGCAACACTCACCAACACATCGGAAGCTATCGCAGATATTATCCGAAACAACAAGGCGCCGATCATTCTCGGCGGAGACGACAGCACCCTGTTCTCAGGGAGCAAGGGAGTGCACGACGCGACTAACGGAACCATGGCCATCATCCACTTTGACGCCCACTTGGACGTTATGGATGAAAACGAAGCCCAGGGCACCCATAGCCAGTCCAGCGGGATGCGGCGCAGCCTGGAACTTCCCCGGGCCTCGGCCGACCATTCCATTCAAGTCGGCCTAAGGCACTTTAATTTCCCTAGTTCCCAGGCATATGTCAGCACCGCCGGCCCGGCCCAAATCACCGCCTACGAATTTGACTCACTGGGAACCGACGCAGCGGTTGAAACGATCCTCCAGCGCATCTCCGGTGCGGACACCGTCTTTCTCAGCTTTGATATCGACGCAGTGGATCCCGCCCACGCACCTGGTGCAGGGGCCCACGAGCCCGGCGGGCTGACATCCCGCCATGCCATCGACACCATCAGGGCCCTCGCTCCGCACTGCGACGCTCTGGCCGTCACAGAAGTCAATCCCCTCACCGACCATCGCGACATGACATCCAACCTCGCCGCATACCTGGTCTACTACTTCGCCACCTTCGGCGCCGAAACGCTCTAAGCCCCAACTCAGAGAAGTGACAAACCAATGACAACCTCCCCCTCAGCCGCGGCATCTGCCCGGCCCATTGATCCCCAGGTCATGAAGCGGGCCGTCCGCGGCACCTTCGTTGGCAATCTCATGGAATGGTACGACGTAGGCGTCTTCGGCTACCTGATCGTCACCATGGGCCCGGTATTCCTCCCGGACGCCTCACCAGCGGCTCAAGTCCTGTTCATGCTGGGCGCTTTCGCCAGCACCTATGTGTTCCGCCCGCTGGGTGGCATCTTCTTCGGCTGGCTCGGTGACCGTATCGGACGCCAAAGAGTCCTCTTCATCACCTTGAGCATGGTCGTACTCGCTACTTTCACCATCGGGCTTCTCCCGGGATACGCCACGATCGGGATGACCGCCGTCGTACTACTGGTCCTGCTCAAGGTCCTTCAGGGGTTCTCCGCCGGTGGAGAATTGACCGGTGCCCTGACATTCATCGCCGAACACGCGCCGGACAAACGCCGTGGCTTCTTCTGCGCTTTCCTGGACGCCGGCAGTTTCCTCGGCTTCTCTGCCGGAGCAACAGTCGTCACCCTGATGCAGCTCGGCTTTGGCCAGCAGGCAATGCAGGACGGACTCTGGCGAATCCCGTTCCTTATCGCCGGGCCCATCGGTCTGGCCGCCATCTACATGCGCCTCAAAGTCGAGGAATCGCCGCTCTTTGCAGAACTCCACGAACAGCGCGTAGCAGGCCTCCGCAAACCATCGAACCCCCTATCGACTCTGCGCGCCAACTGGCTGCCTATGCTCCAGACCGTGATTCTGGTAGCAGCGGCGAACACCGCTGGCTACGCGTTCACGTCTTACATGCCGACCTACCTGGCCGGGCTCGGCAATTTGGACGCCATCTCCAGCAACCTTCTCGGCGTGCCCGTCCTGATCCTCATGGCCCTGTCGATGCCGTTTATCGGCATGCTCTCGGACCGGGTGGGCAGGAAGCCCGTCTTGTGGGTGGGCTCGATCTGGACAGTGCTCTGCAGCGTACCGGCATTCATGCTGTTGAGCTCAGGAAACATCCCGCTCGTTGTTTGCGGCCTCGTCCTGATCGGCATCCCCGTGGCCCTCTACATGGGTGCCTTGGCGGCAACCCTCCCAGCACTCTTTCCCACTGATCAACGGAACTCAGCTCTTGGCATGTCCTACAACGTATCGGTGGCCGTCTTCGGCGGTACCGCCCCCATCATCATCGAGTCGATTATTCGCAGCACCGGAAGCCACCTTGCCGCAGGGTTCTACCTCGCCGTCATGGCCCTCCTCGGCATCATCGCAGTCAAAGGCATCAAGGAGTCTGCGGGCAAGCCGCTACTGCAGAGCCACGACGCCCCCATACTGCCGGCCCAGGGAACGACGGTCCCCAACCGGGCCACGACTCAGTTGTAAACAGGCTTCGACGCCCTCGAGCCCTGGCTACGAAAGCGCCCCCTGGCCGCGAGGACCTGAAAAGGCACCTCCCGGCCGGGGCGCCGAACTGCTCCGGACACAACAAACCGCCAGACCAACACAGCGGTCGGCAAAAGCACTAACAGGACAGGGGTGGTGCCGCATGGCTCGCAAATTAGATCTGGTAGACCTGCAAATTCTAAGGATTCTCGAGGATGAAGGAAGGATTTCAACCGAAATTCTGGCTGCACGAACAGGGGTGGACCAAACGCAGTGCGAAGAACGGATCTTCAAACTGGAACTGGAGGGCCACATCGGCGGCTACACCATCATCCGCAATTACCCGGATGCAGAAGCCCGTCCTCTCTCGGCGGTTCTCAGGATTCTTCAAACCGCCGGGCGCACCGGTCATGATCTGCAGCGCAGCATGGAGTCCATTCCGGAAATAACAACTGCCGAGGCCGTCGTGAAGGACCGTAGCATCCTGGTACGGCTACAGGTCCCTGATCTTGACCGCCTGGAGAAAATAACTGCCTTCTTCCAGGCGCAGTCCTCAGTGGTGTCCTTCGAAGTAGCAACAACCCAACCACTCTTCAGCCACCGTCCTGTACCCCAAATCATCGGTCACTGACGGAGGCGTCGCCCGAAAGGAACTCCAACAATGAAGCGAAACCCCAACAAACACAACCGGGCCACTGTTCACGACTCAACCTGGGCAGTCCACGGTGGGAACAATATTGACAAAGGCACCGGCGCCCTCCGAACCCCCTTGATCATGGCCAACTCCTACCTGCTGCCGGAAGACCCCTCCGCCATGGACTGGTCAAGCGTGGACAGGGGACTTGTCTACACGCGAAACGCCGGCGCCAACCAGGTGGCGCTGGAAAACAAGCTCGCCGCCATGGAAGGCGCCGAAGAAGCGGCAGCCTTCGCCACGGGCGTGGCAGCGTTGCACGGCGTCTTCTTCAGCCTCCTGAAGTCCGGGGACCACGTCGTCGTTTCCAACGTCACCTACGAAGCCGTGTACCGCCTGTTCGGCGAACTCCTCCCCGAAAAGTACGGCATCGAAGCTACCTTCGTCGATGCCGACGACCTTGACGCAGTACGGGCTGCCGTGCGCCCAACCACGAAGCTGATCCACGCCGAAACCATCGCCAACCCGACCACCAAGGTCGCCAATGTTGCAGCCCTTGCCGGCATCGCCCAGGATACCGGCGTCCTGCTGACCATCGACGCCACGTTCACCCCGGCACCCTTCTACCGACCGCTCGAAGACGGTGCCGATCTGGTCATCCACTCCCTCACCAAGTACATCAACGGCCACGGCGACGCCATGGGCGGGGTCGTCGTCGGACGAAGTGAACTCGTCCAGCACATCAAACATGAGGCTGTTGTCGATGCTGGCGGAGTCATCTCCCCCTTCAACGCCTGGATGATCATGCGCGGGTCCGTTACCTTGCCGCTGCGCCTTAAGCAGCAGTTCTCAGGCGCCGAGAAAGTCGCAGCAGTCCTCGCATCCGAGCCCCGCATCGCCTACGTGCTGTACCCGGGACTGCCATCGCACCCCCAGCACGAGCTCGCCACTAAACAGTTCGGGGGCCGCGGATACGGCGGTGTGCTCGCGTTCGCCGTCGAAGGAGACTCAGACACCCAGAACCGCTTCGTCAAAAACCTGCAGGTCATTACCTCCGCAGTCTCGCTCGGCCACGACGAAACCCTGATCGTACACGTCGGCCCTGGGGCGCGACTAGGTTCAGAGAGCTATCCAGCCTCGTTCAACAAGTATGGTCACTTGCGCCTGTCGATAGGCCTTGAGGATGCGGAAGACCTCATCGACGACATCCTCAATGCTCTGGACGCGACATTCGGCCAACAGTAATCAGCACAAGGATTCTGAACCCTGGGATGGTCGCTTCTAGCGCCCATCCCAGGCTGACTCCAGACGACGCTTGGCGCGCCGGAATTTGGTCCCCGCCCCATCGACACAGCCACGCCACGGGGAAGCGCTGGGCATGGCCAACACCAGGAAAACCCCAGATGGCCTTCCGGTATCCGCCTTTAATCCTATAGCTGCCGCTGCACTGGTCATGATTCTGCACAGAGAAAACGGGCCATCCAACACTTCACCCCTTCTTGGCGGTGGAATGAGGGGAAAATGCGCGTACCCGCCCTCTACCCAATTCATATTTCAACTCCCGGATAGGAATCGCTTCATGCCCATAATGAAAACCACAGTCCCTGCAAAAGAGACGGGTTCCAACCGGGTGAAGCGGGGCATGGCTGAGATGCTCAAGGGCGGCGTCATCATGGACGTCGTCAATGTCGAACAGGCCCGCATCGCCGAAGACGCCGGTGCTGTTGCTGTGATGGCGCTGGAACGCGTTCCGGCCGATATCCGTGCCCAGGGCGGCGTGTCCCGCATGTCCGATCCGGACATGATCGAGAAGATCATCGACGCCGTGTCCATTCCGGTCATGGCCAAGGCCAGGATCGGCCATTTCGTTGAGGCCCAAATCCTGCAGTCCCTGGGCGTGGACTACATTGACGAGTCCGAGGTCCTGACCCCGGCTGACTACGTCAACCACATTGACAAGTGGAACTTCACCGTTCCGTTCGTCTGCGGTGCCACCAACGTCGGTGAGGCGCTGCGCCGTATCAACGAGGGTGCGGCCATGATCCGCTCCAAGGGCGAGGCCGGCACCGGTGACGTGTCCAACGCCACCGGGCACATGCGCCAGATCCGCTCTGAAATCGCCAAGCTCGCCGCCCTGCCCGAGGACGAACTCTACGTCGCGGCCAAGGAACTGCAGGCCCCGTACGAACTGGTCAAGGAAGTCGCCGCTGCCGGCAAGCTTCCGGTGGTGCTGTTCACCGCCGGCGGCATCGCCACCCCGGCCGACGCCGCCATGATGATGCAGCTCGGCGCCGACGGCGTATTCGTCGGCTCCGGCATCTTCAAGTCCGGCAACCCCGCCCAGCGCGCGGCCGCCGTCGTTAAGGCCACCACCTTCTACGACGACCCGGACGTCATCGCCAAGGCCTCCCGCGGCCTCGGCGAAGCCATGGTCGGCATCAACGTCGACGAAATCCCCCAGCCCCACCGCCTCGCCCAACGCGGCTGGTAAACACGTGACACAGCGGAAAAGGCATGAACCCATCGTCCCCTCGTTCCATGACAAGGGCGACGAGCTCCCCTTCCATCAGTGGGGACAGCTTGAAGAAGGCCACAACGTCATCGTCCAGCGGGACGGCGGAACCCTGCTAACAGGGGTAGTGGATGACCGAACCCACGATGCCTCCGTCTTCTGGGTTTGGCTTGATGGAGGCCGAGGCCGCGTCGCAATTTACGCGCAGGAGGGCACCACCGTCTGGGTGCCCTCAGGGAAACCCGAATCAGCTACAGGAGAGCCCGGCTGAGGACGGGCTCGAACAGCAGTACTGATGCCCAGCCGCTACATTCAAGACCATGTCGAGTGGCGGGCCAGGACAACCACAAGTTTTTAGGAACACATGGAACCCCTTCCCCAACACAGACGGCAATACTTGGGCGAAAACCGCCCTGATCGGCAGCGGGCAGACGTCATCTTTTACGACCCGATTTCATCCCAAGTCAACGCTGGGCTAACGCGACAACGCCTTCCGAAAGGTAGCAAGATCGCTGCGGAGAAGAAAACGCTGCCCCGAAATTTATCCAGGGGCAAGCCAAGGACGCGTGCGGAAGCCATTGAGACCGTCGTCCAAGATCTGGAACGCTTATCTCGAAGGCGCAATTGCAAAAATTGTCAGGAATGATCAACGAGCCCGGTGGAAGGGAATGATGGCTAGTTATGCAACCCGCACTTTGCTAACCCTCCGTTGAAGGAAACTGGTCAATCTCCTGATATTGGCCGGTAGGCGTACTGGGTCTCGATCGGGCACTAACTGCGCTGGTTCCTCAATGACTCCATGACCACCGCGGCGGCTGCGAGGTCTTGGGGGGGAAGTCCTTTCAGGGCTGCGCCTAAAACTTCCCCCGTCCGCCCGCCACGGTGTCCTTCCGAGCTGTCAGCAGAGGCAAGGGCAGCTAATCGGACAATCATGGGGGACAGACCCAGTGCAGTCGCGAGATTATCCAGTATTTCGGGTTTTGATGCCCGTGGAGGCGTGGCCGCTGCCATGCGCCGGACTGTTGCCTCGGAGAGCCCGGCCCGCTGGGCGATCAAGGTGTAACCCTCGCCGGTGCTTTCCCTGTGCCTGCGGATCAGCTCGGCCAAAGTTATGTGACTAGTCAATGAGCTACACCCGTTCTGCTGGTCGATGTGCCAGCCTCGTGCAATAAGCTCTGGCTCTCAGAGGCAGGCTTCGCCGCTCAAAGGCATTCCTCCCCGAGTTCTCTCCAGCCACTGTCGCTTCCACTGCGCCGGAAGACCTAAGCCCTTTCTCCAGGGTTGTCATCCACAATCCATGAGCAGTCGGCTCCGTACTGGTGAAGTCACCATGCATGTACCTCCCTGGTGAGACCGAATGGCACAGTCTGGCTGATGGAGACGCGGGAGCGTCCTGGTGCTACATGGGTAACCAGGATGCCATGAAGCCCCTCAGCAACAGCTTGTTCCCGGTACATGGTGACAACACGGTCTAACTCGCCTTCCAGCAGGGACCGGGTCCCAGCGGTGACGGTTACCGCCTCATAGGGGTCGTCGCTCATGGTCTTCTTCCTTACTGTTTTATTGTCGCCAATGTAGGGACGGGTGACTAGTTCATGCGGGTGCGCGGATAGGCGCACCCGGGCATCACGCTTCCGGCGGTGCCGCGGATAACACGCCGTAGCCCACCGATAACAATGGCGGCTGTGGCGCCTGTGCTTGGTCCCGGGTACGACTACTACTTTCCTGCCCAGCCCTGTCAGTCTCCTATGGCTAATTTGGCCATCCTTGATGGCGAAACGACCAAAGACGCTCACATGCACTCCGTGGCGATGCCACGTTTTTCTTAACCATCAGCGCCTCGACTCTTTCCGCGGCAAGTAGCTGTGGCGCCCCTGTGGCTTGGTTACTTCCCGCTGTCTGCCGCGTAGCGATCCCAGGATCGGGTGCCTGCTTTCCGGTGCTGCTGCTGGCCAGGAAGGTAATCAGGCGTGTGCCAAGGACGTGGGGTTGATCCACTGCGTCGCCGTTCGCGGGCTCTTGCTGAGGTTGACGTGGTGGCGGGCGGGCCGAGTGACCCTCTAGATGAGTAAGTCCTAATCGGGCTTGTTGCAGAGCAGACCCCCGGTGCCGCTTGCGCCGGGGGTCTGTTAATTGCTGGCGGAGGGTGTTAAACCCTTGGTGTGAACAATGAACTCAACACCCTCCTGACCACACTCTATGTCTTCCTGACCGACCGTGTCCTGCCCGACTTGGGTCATAACCGGGACCGCCGCCCAGGCCGAAAGGTCCAGCTCGATGATGCCGAACTGCTGTGCCTTGTCGTGGCCCAGCACCTGCTGCACGGATCATCCTCAGAAACCCGCTGGATTCGCTATGCCAGAGCGCATCTGCGCGGTCACTTCCCGCAGATTCCGCACCAGTCCGGCTACAACAAGCGCGGCCGGGCGGCAGGACCGCTGATCTCCGCGGTCATCACCGCCCTGGCCCGGGACACCGAGTCCTGGCACGAGATCCTGCGCCTTCTCGACTCCACTCCGCTGCCTTGCGGCATGTCGCGGGAAACGGTCAAACGCTCCGACTTGTCCGGCCACGCCGGCTACGGGTACTGTGCCTCGCACTCGCGCTTCTTCTGGGGATTCCGGCTTTACCTGATCAGCACCCCGGAAGGCATGCCAGTGATCTGGGGACTGGCAAACCCCAAACTCGGGGAACGCGAAGTCACCCAGGCGCTGCTAGAACGCGAGCACCGGCTGATCCATGCCGGGCAAGTCATCCTCGGCGACAAAGGCTTTGCCGGCCGCGATTTCGAACGGTTCGTCACCGAAGACCTCGGTGCCACGCTGATCCGTCCTGACCGCAAAGACGAAAAACCCCGGTTCGGCCGATTCGGCGGAATCCGTCAATGGATAGAGTCCGTCTTCGACACCCTCAAAGGCCAGCTTGGCCTTGAACACCACGGCGGACGGACCCTCGAGGGCGTCTACGCACGAGTCGCTTCAAAACTCCTCGCACTCGCGGCGGGGATCTGGCACAACTGGCACACCAACACCAGACGCAAACGCTCCCTAACCGCCTACGACCACTAAAACCCCCAAAACCATTGGGAATTAATCATCTAGTGGCCAACTCAAGGTAATACGGGCCCCTGCGGTTTCTGCAGGCGCAGTGGTTTCCGTTGCTCGGGGTGGACTACGAGGAAACTTCTGTGCTGTTCACGGTTGAGTGAAACCGGGCTCGGTAGTCGCTTGGTGAGATGCGCATGCGCTGGTGAAAGATCCGACGCATGGACTCAGAGCTGCCGAAGCCGGACGCTTTTGCGGTCCTGGTGATGCTGTGACCTGCTGCAAGGAGGGCCTTTGCATGGTCGATGCGTATTTGTTCGACGAACTTACTGGGGGTTGTGTTGAGTTCGGAGGCAAAGAGTCTTGCTATCTGTCGTGAGCTGAGCCCGACTAAAGTTTCCAACGCTTGGGCGTCATAGTCCAGGTCGGGCCTGGCGCAGATAAGCTCGACGACTTTTCGCAGTGGCTGATGGTTAGGTGCCTTGATGGACAGAGGCGCCGAGAACTGGGATTGCCCTCCTGGCCGTTGCATAAAAAGGACGAGATTCCGGGCGACTTCCCTGGCGACATCGCCTCCCTGATCTCCTTCAACTAGTGCAAGGGCCAGATCGATGCCTGCTGAGACACCGGCGGATGTGTATACCCTGCCGTCGGTTATAAATAGGGCATCAGCTTTCACGTGGACATCAGGGTGGGATTTGGCCAACAGCGGGGCATGCTGCCAATGAGTAGTTGCCTGACGCTGTTCCAGCAGGCCCGCCGCTGCGAGCACAAAGGCGCCGGTGCAGATGGCCACCAACCGCCGGACCCCGCTGTGAAGGAGTTGGACAGCCTGGACAAGTTCCCCGGGTATAGGCCTGGTCGGAAGATCGTCGCTCCCTGGCACTATGAGGGTGTCCAGTTCAACCAACTCATCGATATCACCCTCCGCTTGCAGCGGGAGTCCGATGGAGGTCCTGACCGGCCCGCCGGAGGGAGAAAAATACCGCAGCGAGTAGTTGCCTCCGAACTTGTTAGCCTCCGCGAACACTTCTGCCGGTCCGCAAACATCCAGCAATTTGACGCCGTCATACACCAGGAAGGCGACTGTTAGGGGACGGTCCACAGCGCTCCTTCCGAGGGTGCTTGAAGCTTGCCTGTGCTCGGGTCGCGTCAAGGCACGGTAATCAATAATACTTTGGTGGTTGACCGGCCACCGACAGCGCCGCTGCGTCAGGCAGCGGTGATGTCGGCTAAATGGGCTAAGTCCTTGGTCAGGATGTCGTTACTCCGGCCAGGCGTTGTTCTGGATGATGTCGACGAAGTTTTCGCGCGGAAATGACGCATCGAAATGCGCGAGAACGTCGTCGTTCATGGTCCCGAATGTTGTCTCGGGGCGGTCACGCATGCCCTCATAGAACGCCTGCAGGATTGTTTGTTTGAAATTTGGCCGGGGATGGGCTGCTACCACTTCTTCACGGGCCCGGGCGGTGATGCGGTCCAGATTCAGGCCTAGAACGTCTGTCTCGACACCAAGAGTGACAACAGCGGTTTCCGGTGCAAGGTGGAGAGGAATTTCGGGTGTTGTGTGCAAGGCGATGCCCAGCCACACAGCGCGGGCGTCCTGGTCGGAGCGGCCGTGTTCCCGGAGGAAGTTGTAAGCCACGTCCGCGCCGTCGACTTCAAAACGTTGGTTGCTGGTCCGGTATTTGTTTGTGAGACCAAGGTCGTGAAATAACCCGCCCACATAGGCAAGTTCGGGATCTACGTCACGGCCCAAAGCCTGAATCTGCAATGTTCCCCATAAAAAGACCCGCCGGGAATGGCTGAAGATGGCCTCGTCAGCTGCTTCAGCTGCCAACGCTGTAGCTTCCCGTACCAATTCGGTGTCCGGGATTGTGATGCCTGCAATTTTTTCCGTCATGTGTTTTCTCCTGGGGCTCTATAGAGGTCAGTTTTCATCGTGTCCTCTCCCAAACCGCATCGGAACTGTCCAGAAGGACGACTTGCCCACAGATTCAGACATCTGAGTCGGGAAGGGCCAGCGCTCCCATTAGGCCATCCTTAATCCTCGTTTTGGAAATGGGTCGTTGGTCTTTGTTTTTGTGATCCATAGCATTATCTCCATCGCTCAGCCTGACCAGGTGGAGCATGTGGCTGACCCTGGGCAAAGAGTCGATCCTCTTTCTGCATCCAGCCCCTATAGATGTGTTACCTGCCGGGCCCGGCAGGCAACAACGTCGAATCCTTGGCCCTGGACACGGCCTGGGAAGAACAGGTCGGCGGGCCCTCTCAAACCCTGCCGCTTAGCGGGATCAGATATCCGTGCAGCAGATCCTTTCGCGACAATCATCGGCAGCACAAATCAGGAGGCACAATGTCGGAATCGACCAACCTATCCGTGACCCAGCCAACCAACCGGAAGCAGGCCCGTTTTAGCGCTGCTCCCCCAGCCCCTGAAAGGCATCGAACCAAATCCCTGGCAAAAGGAGCGGCAATCCTGACTGCCTGCGTGCTGGCACTGTCGGCCTGCACCGGCGCGGCCGGGACGGCCGTGAGCGGGCCTTCCTCCGCTGGATCCCCTACAGCAAGCTTTGATCCCGCCAGCGTCAAGACAGATGAGTCCCTCGCCTCTCAACTGCCGGCAGCCATCAAATCTAAGGGCACCCTTGTCATCGGATCCGACACTACGTACGCTCCCGCCGAGTTCCTCGGCGGCTCAGACAACCGGACCCCGATGGGCTACGGGATAGATCTGGCAAAGGCAATCGGCGCCACCCTTGGCCTGAAAGTAGAGGTTCAGACGGCGGAGTTCACCGGAATCCTGCCCGCCTTGGGCCCCAAATACGATCTTGGCATCAGCTCCTTCAGCATCACCAATGAGCGCCTCGAGGCAGTGAATTTTGTCAGCTACCTCCAAGCCGGCACGACCTGGGCAGTTCAAAAGGGCAATCCAAAAAACTTCTCACCCGATGACGTATGCGGCAAATCCGTCGGAGTCCAAACTGGAACAACCCAAGAAGACCCGGACCTCAAAGAACGCAATGACGAATGCGTAAAAGCAGGCAAACAACCGGTCAACGTTGTCACCCTGAAGAACCAGACCGATGTCACGACACGCCTGGTCAACGGAAGCATCGACGCGATGGTGGCCGAATCAACTCTGGTCGGATACGCCATCCAGCAGACCAATGGCGCTGTAGAGAAAGCCGGCGAGGTATACAACACCTCACCCGTGGGTATCGCTGTACCGAAGAACGACCCGGCACTGGCCGAACTCGTCCAGAAAGTGGTCACGAAACTGATCGCAGACGGAACGTACAAGACCATCCTTGAATCCTGGAACAACTCTGACGGGGCCATCACAAACCCCGAAGTCAATCCCGCCGTCACATCATGAGCGTCATCACCAGCAACCCGGAAAATACAATGACGACGGAGTCCCCTGAGCTCATCAAAGCGGTACCGGTGCGGCATCCGGGACGCTGGGTGGGAGCAGGCGCCATCCTCGTCATCGGTGCCCTCGCACTCCAAAGCCTGGCCACCAATCCCAATTTCCACTGGGAAACATTCGCCCTCTACGTTCTGGACGTAAACGTCGTCCGCGGGGTCGGCTGGACCCTCCTGCTCACCGTGCTCTCCATGGCGATCGCGGTCACCCTTGCCGTGCTGCTGGCCTTCATGCGCCAGTCGGAAAACCCCATCTTCCGCTGGTCAAGCTGGTTCTGGGTCTGGTTTTTCCGCGGGACCCCGGTCTACACCCAGCTGATCTTTTGGGGACTGGTCGCCGTCCTCTACCCGAAAATTGTCGTCGGGATCCCGTTCGGACCAGAGGTTCTGACCCTGACCACCCAGGACCTGCTTAGCGCCTTTTGGGCGGCGGTCCTGGGCCTTGCGTTGAACGAATCAGCCTACCTCGCCGAAATCTTCCGCGCAGGACTGAAATCCGTGGACAAGGGCCAGATCGAAGCAGCAGAGGCCCTGGGCATGCGCGGCACGAGAATCATGTGGCGCATTATCCTTCCGCAAGCCATGCGCGTCATTGTTCCCCCCACTGGCAACGAAACCATTGGCATGCTCAAGACCACATCTCTGGTCCTTGCCGTACCGTTCACCCTCGACCTGACCTTTGTCACGAACACCCTGGCCAACCGAAGCTACCTCCCGATTCCCCTGCTCATCGTGGCGGCGTTCTGGTACCTCGTTGTCACAAGCATCCTCATGGTCGGGCAGCATTTCATCGAACAGCACTACGGAAAGGGCATCGACGGAACAACCCGATTGGCGGCCATACCTGCAGCCCTGAACCAGGCTGGGGCAAGCGCCGAACCGGTGACCGCCAAGGCAACCGGCACAAGCCCGACGATTGAGGAGAGCGGCCGATGAGCACTGCAACCCACTCCCAGCCCCCTGCCGCCGCTGGCAGGCCGGGCACAAATGACCTTGTGCGGATCGAAGGCGTCCACAAGTATTTTGGTAACCACCATGTTCTGGGCGGTGTTGACATGACCGTCAAACAAGGCGAAGTCGCGGTGCTCATCGGCCCTTCAGGGTCGGGAAAGTCCACACTGCTGCGGTGCATCAACCATCTTGAAACCATCAGCGCCGGCCGCATTTGGGTTAACGATGAACTTATCGGCTACACAGAAAAAGACGGCAAGCTTCATGACTTGAACCCCAGGGGGATAGCCCGGCAGCGCCGGAACATCGGCATGGTGTTTCAGCGGTTCAACCTCTTTGGCCACAAGACCGTCCTTGAGAACATCGTCGAGGCACCGGTCCAGGTGAAGGGACAGCCGAAAAAGCGTGCCGAGCAACGTGCCCAGGAACTGCTGGAGCGGGTAGGACTTGCCCATCGTGCCAGCTACTATCCGGCCCAACTCTCCGGCGGCCAACAACAGCGGGTCGCCATCGCCAGGGCACTTGCCATGGACCCCGACCTGATGCTTTTCGACGAACCGACCTCAGCGCTCGATCCCGAACTGGTTGGCGACGTGCTGGATGTAATGAAGGACCTCGCCACAACAGGCATGACCATGATTGTCGTGACCCATGAAATTGGCTTCGCCAGGGAAGTCGGGGACACCCTCACCTTTATGGATGGCGGCGTCGTCATCGAATCCGGCAACCCGCGCGACGTCATCGCCGATCCGCAGCACCAGCGCACGAAAGGCTTTTTGAGCAAGGTCCTGTAGCCAGTTGATGCGCGTCGCAGCGTGGCGCGGACGGTAAGGGAAGGGCAGTCCGCGCCACCACCGAACCGGCAGAGGAGCAGGTCATTAACGTTTACATCATGAACTTCGAACACTTACGGGCACTAAGTGCCATCGTCGATACGGGGTTGTTCGAGGCAGCCGCCGACCTCCTCGGCGTTACCCCTTCGGCAGTCAGCCAGAGGATCAAGGCTCTGGAAAAGTCCGTAGGACAGGTTCTTGTGCGCCGTACCCTGCCGAGCAGCCCAACCGATGCCGGTGCGGTGGTGCTGCGCATGGCACGGCAGGTGCAGACCCTCGAAGCAGACGTTATGGAGGACCTGGGCGGGGGCGCCGCAAACCGCGGCGTCGTGTCCGTAGCCCTTAACGCAGATTCCCTGGCGACGTGGTTTACCCCGGTCCTGTACGAAGCGGCAGGCTGGGGCGACACGGAATTGGACTTGCAGGTCCAGGACCATGACCACAGCAGCCACCTGCTCCGCCAGGGTGTTGTCGTCGGCGCAGTGACCGCTGATCCCAGGCCAATCGGTGGATGCCGTGCAGAACCTCTGGGCGTCATACGGTACACCCCCGCAGCCTCCCCTGACTTGCTTCAACGCTTTGACACCGACGAGGGCATCAACTGGTCCAAGATGCCCATGCTCCGGTTCGGCCCAGACGACGATATGCAGCATCAACTCCTCCGCTCACGGGGTGTCGGGCAGTTCCCTCCAATGCACACGATCCCGTCCTCAGAGGGTTTTCTGGAAGCCGTCCATGCCGGGCTTGGATGGGGCATGCTTCCGCAGATACAACTTCAGGAAGACCCACGTCAGGGCGTCCTTGTTTCCCTTGAACCGCAGTTGCATCATGACGTGCTGCTCTATTGGCAATGCTGGTCGCTGTCCTCCGTGCGCCTCGAACGGATCACCCATGCAGTCCGTCACGCCAGCAGCAGGCTCCTGCAGATCTGAGACCGGCAACTTCCATACTGCACTAAAAGTGCAGTATGATGCATTAGTGATGTGTTAACCGGTACGCGATGGGGCCGCGCACCAAGCCAGCGGAAGAGAGACCATGCCCAAGACAAGCCACCTTCAGGAAATCCTTCAAGGCAGTTGCGTGGATGCGGGTGTCAGTGATCTGCGGCCCGACTACCGCGCCATGCTGCTCGCCGTTGATGGGCTCCTTCCCGGGCCGAGCGATGCGGCCAGTGACGCTTTGCTGGAGCAGGCTGAAGCATCCGCCCGGCTCGCTTTGAATGAACATCATAAGGTCGAAGCCTTGCCTCATGTTGCTGCCTGGCGTGCGGCCTATTTGGCGTTCGGAGCCAAACCGAACCGCACCCGCAACAGCCTGGAAGCATTACTTCGCCGCGCCGCTACCGGTTTGCCGAGAGTGAACCGTTTGACCGACATCTACAACGCAATCTCCGTCCTTCACCAGATTCCGCTCGGCGGCGAAGACCTTGCCCGCTACAGCGGCCCGCCGCGCCTTATCCGTGCCACAGGCCAGGAACCCTTCGACACCGCCGCCAACGGCGAAACCGTCATCGAGTACCCCGACCAAGGCGAAGTGATCTGGTGTGACGAGGACGGGGTGACCTGTCGACGGTGGAACTGGCGCCAAGGGCGCCGGACACAACTTCGGGATAAAACCACCACCGCGTTGTTCATTTTGGATGCATTGGATCCTGTCAGCACCGACGCCCTCCACGCCGCAACCGATGAGCTCTCCGCCCACCTCACCAGGCTCGGCCCGGACATCAGCATCACCAAACACCTCCTCGACAACACCACTTCGACGTGAACCCTCTTGCGGTGACGCACGCAGTGGCGGCCAAGGAAAAGGGCACCCGTTATGACGAACTCTACAAAAACCTCGATCCCACCCTGGGCGTTGACCGTGGCCGCCATGTTCATCATGCAGCTGGGTTCCGCCCTCTCAGCAGGCCTGATCCCGGCCTTGGGGCCGGTCGGGACAGCTTGGCTGAGACTTAGCATGGCGGCCCTCATCCTGCTCGTGCTGGCCCGTCCCCCATTGAAGTCCCTGCGACTTCGCGACGCGCCGGCCGTGATCGGGCTGGGAGTCGCAACCGGGTTAATGTCAGTGACATTCCTCGCAGCCATGGAACGCCTCCCACTGGGCATAGCAGTTGCAATCGAATTCCTGGGTCCCCTGAGCGTTGCCGCACTGCGGGGGCATGGCGTGCGCTCATTGATCCTGCCGGCAACAGCATTGGCCGGTATTCTTCTCCTCACCGAACCGTGGGCAGGAACCGTCGACCTGATTGGTGTGGGCTTTGCCGTCCTCGGCGCCCTGGGATGGGCTGCCTACATACTGCTCACCCAACGGGTCGGGGATCGGTTCAGCGGAATCGGGGCCCTCGGCCTGACAATCCCCGTCGCTGCCATCGTCACGGCACCCTTTGGCATACCGCAGGCTTTCGGGCACATCACTTGGGAAGTAATAGCCGTTGCCGCAGGACTGGCCGTCCTGGTACCTGTCCTGCCCTACATCTGTGAAATGCTGGCTTTGCGCCAGATGACACACACGGCCTTCGGAACGCTCATGGCACTCGAACCTGCCATAGCTCTAACCCTCGGCATGGTCGTCCTGCACCAGCTTCCATCGGCCATGCAAATCCTTGGGCTACTGCTCGTCGTCGTCGCAGGGGCAGCGGCACAACGCGGCGGACGCCGACACCCTGCTCCGCACCCAGATTTCACCCTCATCAAATAGCATCCGCCGGCATCCTTGCCAAGATCTTTGAAGAAGCGCAGAAATGACACCCCAACAGCCTCAGGGCTTCAGCCTGACCCCATCCCACCTGGCGTCACACAAGAAGGACGGCTTCATCCGGCCAGCGCGACTCTCCGACCTGACCCCGGGAACCCAAATCCGGGCCCTCCAGGGCGCAACGGTTTGCCACACGGGGCCCGTGACAGACCTCCTGCCGGAGCTGGGCCTCGTGTGGATCTTCGACGAACAATCACGAACCCGCAGAATCATTGAAACGCACGAATATACGATCATTGCCCTCCTGGACACGGATGGCACCCTGGATTTGGAGGACAACCCATGAGCATCCCATCGCCGACAACACCAACCCAGACCGTGAACACGGGCAGCAGCCGGGTGAAGCGGGGCATGGCTGAGATGCTCAAGGGCGGCGTCATCATGGACGTCGTCAATGTCGAACAGGCTCGCATCGCCGAAGACGCCGGTGCTGTTGCTGTGATGGCGCTGGAGCGCGTTCCGGCTGATATCCGTGCCCAGGGCGGCGTGTCCCGGATGTCGGATCCGGACATGATCGAGAAGATCATCGACGCCGTGTCCATTCCGGTCATGGCCAAGGCCCGGATCGGCCATTTCGTGGAGGCCCAGGTCCTGCAGTCCCTGGGCGTGGACTACATTGACGAGTCCGAGGTCCTGACCCCGGCTGACTACGTCAACCACATTGACAAGTGGAACTTCACCGTTCCGTTCGTCTGCGGTGCCACCAACGTCGGTGAGGCGCTGCGCCGTATCAACGAGGGTGCTGCGATGATCCGTTCCAAGGGCGAGGCCGGCACCGGTGACGTGTCCAACGCCACCGGGCACATGCGCCAGATCCGCTCGGAGATCGCCAAGCTTGCAGCCCTGCCCGAGGACGAGCTGTACGTCGCGGCCAAGGAACTGCAGGCCCCGTACGAACTGGTCAAGGAAGTTGCCGCTGCCGGCAAGCTCCCGGTGGTGCTGTTCACCGCCGGCGGCATCGCCACCCCGGCGGATGCCGCCATGATGATGCAGCTCGGCGCTGACGGCGTGTTCGTCGGCTCCGGCATCTTCAAGTCCGGCAACCCGGCCCAGCGCGCGGCCGCCGTCGTTAAGGCCACCACCTTCTTTGACGACCCGGACGTCATCGCCAAGGCCTCCCGCGGCCTGGGCGAAGCCATGGTCGGCATCAACGTCGACGAAATCCCCCAGCCCCACCGCCTCGCCCAACGCGGCTGGTAACCAGCCCAGGAGCAGAACCCAACGACGGCGTCTGCCACCTTCCGTAGGTGGCAGACGCCGTCGTTTTTTGTAAGTTCGGCAGTCATTCGCCCCTGGTTGCGCCAGGAATGACGATCGGGGCCTCCTCACCGCACTTTTGGTCGATTTGTCAGCCCAAGCAAGCGCTTTGCTTCTACATAACTGACACTCCGCGGCTCAAGGCTTAAGGGACAGGAAATTTAGCCCCAACCAAGGAGATTCAATGACTACGTACAACTTGGCCCTGATCGGCTTCGGAGGCGTCAACCGCGCACTGGCCGAACTGGTTCGAGATGAACCGCAGCGCTTTGCTGCTCTCGGTTTCGAGCTTCGTGTCGTGGCCATCACTGACCTTGCGTTTGGCTCGCTCGTGCAGGGCGACGGCATTGACCTTGCTGCCGTCCTGGCGATGCCTCGCGGGTTGTCCTTCGAGGGATTGCCGGGCGGCAGCAGCGATCCCCGCAACGAGGAAATCATCAAGAACAGCCCGGCCGACATCGTCGTCGAAGCAACCTTTACCAGCCCGGTCGACGGGGAACCTGCCGTTTCACATGTGAAGTGGGCCATCGAATCGGGCAAGCACGTCGTCACCACCAATAAGGGGCCAGTGGCGCTCTATGGCCAGACCTTGACCCAACTGGCCGCCAGCAACGGTGTGCGCTTCGAGTATGAAGGGTCCGTCATGAGCGGCACCCCCGTTATCCGCCTGGCACACAAAATGCTCGGAGGCCTGGAACTGAACAGCGTCCAAGGAATCCTCAACGGAACAAGCAACTACGTCCTTGGCAGGATGGAAGCCGGGCTTCGCCTGGACGAGGCTATTGCCGAAGCCCAGGACCGCGGGTACGCCGAAGCGGATCCCACTGCCGACATCGGCGGCTCCGACGTACGCCTGAAAGTTGCCATCCTGGCCAATGAACTGCTGGGTGCGAACCTGCACCCCAACGAGGTGGAGACCACCGGAATTCAGGACATCACCAGCGACGACGTGGCCCAGGCCTTGGCGAACGGATCACGCTGGAAGCTTATCGGTGAGGCCCGCCGCGGCGAGGACGGCCGAGTTGTGGCAACAGTCCAACCCATCGCCCTTCCCGCTGACCACCCGCTGGCAGGCATCTCCGGCGCGACCAACGCCGTTTCCTTCAGCACGGACCTCCTGGGAGCTGTCACCGTGTCGGGTCCCGGCGCCGGCCGCGTCGAAACCGCTTACGCCCTTATTTCCGATATCACCGCCGTCCACGAGTTCACCAAGGGAGCCGTCCGTGCCTGAAACAGCAACCGCCACGAAAGCGGCCACTACGACTACTACTTATCTAGTGGTGCGCAACAAGTACGATGGCACGGTCCTGGCGACCCTGCCCCAGTGCACAGAATCCGACGTCCAGGTGGAGCTCATTCGTGCCGCTTCGGCCGCACCGGCGGCGGCAGCAACGCCGCGCCACGAACGCGGCAGGATCCTGGACACCGCCGCTGAGCTGCTTCAGCAGCGCGCGGAGCAGGCCGCAGGCCTGATCGTGTCCGAGGCCGGCAAAACCATCAGGCAGGCACGCAAAGAGGTCTCCAGGGCGGTCAATACTCTCAAGCTTTCAGCGGCAGAGACACGCCGCAACGTTGGGGAAGTTGTGCCATTTGACTCCTTCGCGGGATCCGAAAACCGCCAAGGCTGGTTTACCCGGGAGCCGCTGGGGCTCATTGCGGCGATAACCCCCTACAACGACGCCCTGAACCTCGTAACCCACAAAATCGGGCCGGCGATTGCCGGTGGCAACACCGTCATCCTCAAGCCGTCCCAGCTGACACCGCTGACGGCTATCTTCCTCGTGGACCTCCTGCGGGAAGCCGGACTCCCCGCCGATTTCCTCACCGTCGTACTGGGCGACCGCACGGTCGCCCAGACCATCATTTCGTCCCGCCTTGTCCGCATGGTGTCATTCACGGGCGGTTTCTCCACCGGCCGGGCCATTGCCGCCAACGCTGGTATCAAGCGCCTGTCCATGGAGCTCGGCGGCAACGCACCCGTCATCGTCTTTGACGACGCCGACATTCCGGCCGCCGTCGAGGCCAGCGTGTCCGGTTCTTTCTGGGCAGCGGGACAAAACTGCATCGGCGCCCAGCGGATTTTGGTCCAGCGGCCTGTTTTCGATGTGTTCCTCGATGCGTTCGTAAGCCAAACAGCAGCCTTGAAAACGGGTGATCCCCGCAACGAACAAACTGACGTGGGGCCGATGATCAGCGACGCATCGGCAGCCGAGGCCAAGCGAAAAATCGATGACGCGATCACCGCCGGAGCGCAGCTGCTGACAGGTGGCGCCTTGGAAGGATCAGTCCTGACTCCGGCTGTTCTTACCGGGGTCCCCCGCAGCTGTGAAGCCTGGAGTGAGGAACTGTTTGCCCCCGTAGTACTCCTCGAGCCCTTTGACTCGCCCCAGGAAGCCATAGAGCTGGCTAACGACAGCGAGTACGCCCTGCAGGCAGGGGTATTCACCAAGGACCTGACCCGCGCCCTGGACACTGCCAAAGCGATCGACGCCGGCGGAGTGATGATCAATGATTCATCCGACTACCGTCTCGATGCCATGCCGTTCGGAGGGTCCAAATACGGCAGCATGGGCCGGGAAGGTGTCCGGTTCGCGTACGAGGAGATGACCCAGCCCAAAGTCATCGCGATCGCCTCATGAGCACTGGCGTGAGAATCGAGCGGGACAGCCTAGGGGCACTGGCGGTCCCTAAGTCAGCCCTGTGGGGCATCCACACCGAACGGGCGATCCTGAACTTTCCCATCAGCGGCATTCAACTGGGCACCCACCGGCACCTCGTGCGCGCCCTTGCCTACGTGAAGAAAGCTGCTGCTTTGACCAACACCGAGCTGGGACTGATCCCTGCCGAGGTCGGCCACGCCATTGCCGAAGCCTGCGACAAGGTCGCGGCAGGTGACGTCGACGACGCTTTCCGGGTCGACGTTATCCAAGGCGGGGCGGGGACTTCGACGAACATGAACGCCAACGAAGTGATCGCCAACCTTGCCCTCCGGGTATTGGGCCAGCAGCCGGGTTCCTATGACGTCGTGGATCCCATCGGCCACGTCAATAAGTGCCAGTCCACCAATGACGTTTACCCAACCGCTGTACGGCTGGCACTTGTCTTCGCCCTGGAGGATCTCCTGGAGCGTCTGGCGCTCCTTTCGGCCTCCTTTGCCGGCCGTGGACAGGTCTTTGCATCCATTCCCAAGATCGGCCGCACCCAGTTGCAGGACGCTGTCCCGATGACCCTCGGACAGGAGTTCACCGCGTTTTCGGTCACGCTGGATGAGGACCAGCGGCGGCTGCGTGAGGCCGCTGACTTACTGCTCGAATGCAGTCTTGGTGCCACGGCGATCGGCACGGGGATCACGGCTGATCCCCTGTATCTGGACCGGGTTATCGACAAGCTCTCCACCGTGAGCGGGGTCAAATTGTCCCGCGCGCATGACTTCGTAGAAGCCACCTGGGACACCGGCGCATTCATGACGTTCTCCGGAGCACTGAAGCGCACAGCAGTGAAACTATCAAAAATCTGCAGCGACCTGCGCCTGCTTTCCAGCGGCCCGCAAACCGGGCTGGGAGAGATCCGACTGCCCCCGCGGCAGGCGGGCTCCTCAATCATGCCCGGCAAGGTCAATCCGGTCATGCCAGAGGTTGTCAATCAGATAGCGTTCTTCGTTGCCGGCGCAGACGTGACGGTCACAATGGCCGCCGAGAACGGGCAGCTGCAGTTGAACGCCTTCGAACCTGCCATCGCACACGCACTGCTCCAGTCGCTATCCTGGCTGACTAATGGGTGCGATGTGCTGCGCGAACTGTGTGTTGACGGAATCGAGGCAAACGAAGAATTGCTGCGTTCCCGTGCACGGGCGTCAACGGCGCAGGCCACCGCGTTGCTGCCCGTGCTGGGCTACGCCGTGGCAGCGGACATTGCCCACCGGGCCCTCGTCTCCGGGCAGACTGTCCTGGACATCGCCCTCAGTGAGGGACTGATCGGACAAGAACAAGTCGATGCGCTCATAAGCGCATAGCCCAGGCCCGACCAGCCTGCGACAATCCGGCGTTGCGAAGCCACAAGGGCCCGCAACGCCGGACCCTTTTAACCCTGCCTCATCCCGAACGGGGCGGCAGGAAAAGCCGGTGTAATCAGCGGGGCAGTTGCCTGTCTATGACGGTAGACAACGACAAGGCGGTGGTGATGTCCCTGACGCCGGGAAATTCAGAAACCTGATGCCAGATCTGCTGGATCCTTGCCGCGTCAGGAGCCTCTATCCTGACGACGAGATCCAGCTCACCGCTGACCACATCACACGTTGTCACCTCCGGGATGGCCCGGAGACCTGCAATAACGTCACTGCCCCGCATACGGTCATGACGCTGAACGAGGAGGACAGCGTTAACGGTAGGGGTCCCTTCCCCGGCGGACTCCTTGATGGTGTAGCCATGGATGTAGCCGTCGCGTTCCAGCCGCTCAACCCGTTGCCGGACGGCGTTACGGGAAAGCAGGACCCGCTCCCCCAGCTGGGCAAGGCTGATCCGGGCATTACGCCGCAGTTCAGCCAAAATCTGCGCGTCAATCTCGTCACGGGGACTCTTGGGCACGGTTATTCCTGTCTTCAGAGGCTTTAATATGCGATTGAGCGATTGAGCGCAATGCGTCAACAACAACAGCAACAGCCCTGTGCACGACACGCTCAGGCCTGATCAGCATGTCCACGTGCCGAACGGTCTGCAACCCTTCCAACGGACGCAGGACAACATTCCAGGAATCCGGGATGTGGACTGTGTGCCTTGGCAGCAATGCCAGATGCCCGCCCTCAGACACCATCGCCGCGGCTGTGCTGAAGTCATTGATCCGGTGCATAACCCGCATGGGATGACCGGCAGCAGCAGCCACCGCATCAAGCATGTCAGCCGGCGAGAAACCTGCCTGGGTTGAGATCCACGTGTTTCCGACGAGATCCGAGGGCGTTAGTACACGCTTTAGGGCAAGATCATGGGATGCGTGCATGGCAATGTCCATAGGTTCACGCAAAAGCGACAACACGGCCAACCGGTCTCTGGGCCAAGGCGGTGTATGGCTCATCCTGTGGCCGATGACAATGTCGTACCTCGCTGTCAGCGCCGGAAACGAAACCCGGTCCACGTCTTCATCGAAGCATTCAACCTCCGGGAACCCTTCAGAGTGCTCCAAAGCCGCAAGGCCAGGGAAAAACGTCACAGCTGCACTGTGAAAAGCACTTACGTGAACAGTCCTATCGATACCTCCAACGAAGTCATCAACAGTAGCCTCTGCCCGGGATATCGCTTCCGACACTGCAATGGCAGCCACCGCCAAGGCCTTGCCCGCATCCGTCAGCTCCACCGACCGCCCACGCTTCTGCGTCAACGGGGCTTTGAACTTTCGCTGGAGAACAGCCAGAGACTGCGAAACTGCTGATGGACTTACCCCAAGGGCCTGAGCAGTAGCGGCAACACTGCCGTGATCCCCGAGTTCGCGCAAAACACTCAGCTGATATGGATCCATAAGTCACACCTTAATCGTCGCTTCTAATATAGCCCATTGGCATGCCGGTTTTTCCTACCTACCATTGACACGAATCACAGCCGCCGCTCCCAAAATCGTGAGGCCGGAGGTTCTTTGGCAGGGATCCACGGATCGACAAGTCCCGGATCGCGCCAATACCGATTCATATCGAAAGCATGTCCAACGGATCTTTTGGGCGAGCATGGGATGTTCCCGTGCCCTGGCCCTCACTGCCTTACGCCGCGGATGCCGTGGAGGCAGTGCCACCTGGCATCAGGCCAGGCAACAGCAAGGAAGTTTCTCAGATGTCTACAGTTCGCCACGTCCTTTTTCGCAGGACAACCCCGGGAATGCAGCCCTCCCCGGAGCAACCCGCTCTCACCCGCAGTATGGGAACCTTCCAACTTTCCATGCTGGGCATCGGGGCCACCGTCGGAACAGGGATTTTCATCGTTCTTTCACAGGCCGTCCCGGTGGCCGGACCAGCGGTGATCTGGTCATTTGTCATCGCAGCCGTAGTGGCCGGTCTTACCGCCCTCTGCTACGCCGAAATGGCAAGTGCCATCCCCGCCTCCGGCTCCTCATACTCGTATGCGTACGCAACGCTGGGCGAATTGCCGGCCCTCGGCGTGGGGGCCTGCCTTCTGCTGGAATACGGAGTCTCGGCAGCAGCTGTGGCCGTGGGATGGTCCGAGTACCTGAATCAGGCTCTGGACAATCTCTTCGGGATCCGCATCCCTGATGCCCTGTCCAGCGCACCTGAGGCCGGTGGCGCCGTGAATCTTCCTGCCATCATCCTTGTGGGTATGTGCACGCTTCTTCTGATCCGCGGGGTCAGTGAATCAGCAAAAGCCAACGCAGCAATGGTCCTAATCAAGCTGGCTGTGCTGGTGATGTTTATCGTCGTCGGCGTGACCGGCTGGAACCAGGATCATTTTTCCAACTTTGCCCCCATGGGCATCGCCGGCATCACGGGCGCCGCTGGCATCATTTTCTTCTCCTATATCGGCATTGATGCCGTTTCCACGGCGGGTAACGAGGCGAAAAACCCGGCCCGCACGATGCCCATGGCAATCCTCATCACGCTCAGCGTGGTCACAGTCCTGTACATGGCTGTCGCGGTCGTGGCTATCGGCGCGCAGGACACACAGTCATTCGAAGGACAAGAAGCCGGACTGGCTGCCATCCTGCAGAGCGTGACGGGCGCAAGCTGGCCCGGAACGGTACTCGCGCTGGCCGCCATCGTGTCCATCTTCAGCGTGACCCTGGTCATCCTGTACGGCCAAACCCGCATCTTTTTTGCTATGAGTGCCGACGGACTGGTGCCCCCGGTATTCTCCCGAATCAATCCGCGGACCCGCACTCCCATCGCTGGAACACTGATTACCGGTACGGCCGTGGCCGTATTGGCCGGGCTGCTGCCGATCAACTTTCTTGCCGAGATGACCAGCATCGGAACGCTCGTCGCCTTCATCGTCGTGTCCTTGGCGGTCATCATCAGGCGCACCCAGTCACCAGAGCAGCCCGCGCCGTTCAAGGTCCCGCTCTATCCTGTCGTGCCGGTGCTTTCCATCCTGGGCTGCGTTTGGCTCATCAAGGACCTGCGTCCTGCCACCCTGATCGCCTTCGTCCTGTGGATGCTGCTGGCCGCCGGGTTCTATTTCACCTATTCCATCCGCCACTCGAAGCTACAAAAGCGGGTCGAAGAACCGGCGCTCGTTTCATAACGGGTGGACACCTGATCGAGGGATGGGGTCCCAGGCCGCGTCTCGGACCGCCCGGTACAAAGAGTGCGAGGCAAAGGAGTGCAACGCTGAAGCGGGGCACTCCTTTCCTTTCCTCTGGTTCTGCTTATTTCCCCACGGCATAGCTTGTTTGTACGCTCGAAGCATTGCAAAGTGCACTTGCAGTGCAGTATCATGCATTTATGGATGAAAACATCGCATCGCTGGCATCGGCCATCGGTGTCCGGGTTAAGCAGGAACGCCAGGCCCGCCGCTGGACGCTGGATCAGCTTGCCGAAGCCGCCGGGGTGAGCCGACGCATGCTCGTTAACGTGGAGCAGGCGACCACGAACCCAAGCGTCGGCACGCTGCTCCGACTCAGCGACGCCCTCGGCGTGGGGCTTCCCGATCTGGTTCAGTCGCCGGAGCAGAAAACCGTGAAGGTCACCCGCAGCGGTGAGGGTGCTGTGCTGTGGAGCAGCGAATCGGGCGGCCGCGGAGTGCTCGTGGCCGGCACGGAGCCCCCGGAAGTGGTGGAACTTTGGGACTGGACCCTTGGGCCCGGTGACCATCACGCCAGTGAGGCACACAGCCCCGGAACGAAAGAGCTGTTGCAGGTCCAGCACGGCACGGTTGCAGTTAGCGCCGGAGACCAAACGGTTATCCTCGAGGTCGGCGACTCGGTGACCTTCCCTGGCGACATAGCGCACTCCTATGCAAACAACGGCGCGGAGGCGGCGAGGTTTTCCCTCGCAGTTTTCGAGCGTGGTGTCGGCTCAGGGCATCGGGAGGCCGGCAATGAGTAGTGCCGCATCCCTTCAGAAGCTCCTCGACGAAACCCATGTCGAACCTGCGGTTTTCGAGCTGCGGCCAGACTACCGGGCCCTTTTGATCGCCGTAGACGGGCTCGTGCCCGGGCCCAGCGACGAAGCCAGCAACACCCTTCTGGAAAAGGCAGAGGCTGCAGCCCAGGCTGCACTGCGGGAGCGGAAGGTTGAACACCTTCCGCACGTTGCTGCGTGGCGAGAGGCGTACCAGAGCTTCGGAGCCAAGCCGAACCGCACACGCAACAGCCTGGAGGCGCTGGTACGTCGTGCCGATGCAGGGCTTCCCAGGGTCAACAGGCTCACCGACCTTTACAACGCCGTGTCCGTTCTGCACCAGATTCCGCTCGGCGGCGAAGACCTCGACCGCTACAGCGGGCCACCCAGGCTGCTCCGGGCCACCGGCCAGGAACCCTTCGACACGGTCGCCAGTGGAACACCGCTGGTCGAATACCCCGAGACCGGCGAAGTGGTGTGGTGTGATGACGAGGGCGTGACCTGTAGGCGCTGGAACTGGCGTCAAGGCCGACGCACACAACTGCACGAGGGCACCACCACAGCCTTGTTCATCCTGGACGCCCTTGGGCCCATAACCACCGAAGCCCTCCTTACTGCCGGCGAGGACCTCACAAGCCACCTTCTCTTGCTGGGCCCGGACGTCGTCGCCGCCCAGCACCTTGTCGGCGCCGGCACTGGCCTCGGGTAAGGACATCGACAAGATCTAGGACATCGTTGTGAAGCTACCGGCACTGGATTCAACCGACCTGAAGATCCTGAACGTCCTCCAGGACGAAGCAAGGCTTCCCTTGAAAACCATCGCTGAGCGAACCGGGATCAGCGCAGCCCAGTGCGAAGGGCGGATCTACCGGCTGGAGCTCGAGGGGCACATCGGCGGGTACACGATCATCCGCAACTTCCCGGATCCGGCCACCAGGCCCATTCCTGCGGTGATCAGGATTGCCCAGGAGCCGGGGCGCAGTGGGCACGACCTGCAGCGCAGCATGGAATCCCTCCCGGAAATCACCACAGCCGAGCACTTGAATGCCGACCACAGCATCCTGCTCCGGGTCCAGGTCCCCGACCTTGACCGCCTGAACAAAATCATCAGCTTTTTCAGGGCGCAGTCAGCAGTTCTGTCCCTTGAGGTATCAACATCCCAACCACTGATCAGCCACCGTCCAGCGTCTCAAACCATCGGGCACTGACGCGTCACACCGTTCGGAAGGAACAACAGCAATGAAGCGGACCCCAAGCAAGCACAACAGGGACTCTGTTCACGACGCCACGTGGGCAGTCCATGGCGGCAACAGCATCGACAAAGGCACCGGCGCGCTCCGCACCCCTTTGATCATGGCCAACTCCTACCTGCTGCCCGAGGACCCGTCGGACATGGACTGGTCAAGCGTGGACGATGGTCTCGTCTACACCAGGAACGCAGGCGCCAACCAGGTGGCGCTGGAAACCAAACTTGCTGCGATGGAAGGCGCCGAAGCCGCCGCCGCCTTCGCAACCGGTGTCGCAGCACTGCACGGGGTCTTCTTCAGTCTCCTGAAGTCCGGGGACCACGTCGTCGTTTCCAACGTCACCTATGAAGCGGTCTACCGCCTGTTCGGCGAACTGCTGCCGGAGAAGTACGGCATCGAGGCCACCTTCGTCGACGCCGATGATCTCGATGCAGTGCGCGGCGCAGTGCGCCCCAACACCAAGCTGATCCACGCCGAAACGATCGCCAACCCGACCACCAAGGTCGCCAATGTTGCAGCCCTTGCCGGCATCGCAAAGGAGGCCGGCGTCCTGCTGACCATCGACGCCACCTTCACCCCGGCCCCCTTCTACCGCGCCCTTGACGACGGCGCCGACCTGGTCATCCACTCGCTGACCAAATACATCAACGGCCACGGCGACGCCATGGGCGGGGTCGTCATCGGACGGCGCGAACTCGTCCAACACATCCGACACGACGCCATCGTCGACGCAGGAGGCGTCATCTCCCCCTTCAACGCCTGGATGATCATGCGCGGTTCAGTCACCCTGCCGCTGCGCCTCAAGCAGCAGTTCGCCAGTGCCGAGAAAGTAGCAGCAGTCCTCGAAGCCGAGCCCCGTATCGCCTACGTGCTGTACCCGGGACTGCCATCCCATCCCCAGCACGAACTCGCAGGCAAGCAATTCGGGGGTCGCGGATACGGTGGGGTGCTCGCGTTCGCTGTTGATGGAGACTCAGACACCCAGAACCGCTTCGTCAAAAACCTGCAGGTCATCACCTCCGCAGTCTCGCTCGGTCACGATGAAACCCTGGTTGTCCACGTCGGCCCGGACGCCCGAGGCGGATCGGAAAATTACCCGGCCTTATTCCACAAGTACGGACACCTGCGTCTCTCAATCGGCCTGGAGGATCCTGAAGACCTCATCGACGACATCCTCAACGCCCTGGACAAGACGTTCCCGGGTCAGTAACCAACAGCTGACCAGGAGCCTGGGGCGGGCATTGTCCGTCCCAGGCTCCTCGCATCCCGTTAGACCCGTTTCCCACTCCCCCGTCAAGCTGCCAGGCTTCAGTGGTTCCCTCGCGGGGTAACTGCACTCAAGGAATTCAATGGCCGCTTCCCAGCACGTCGTCATAAAGCCCAACGTCCTCTACGTCGGAACTCCTGTCATGCTTCTATGCACCGAAAATGCCGACGGGTCATTCAATGTCGCGCCGGCATCGTCGTACTGGGCGTTGGAGCACATGCTGGTCCTTGGGCTCTTCGCCGACGGCCAAACCATGGCCAACCTCCACGAGCGCCGAGGGCTCACCGTCAACTTCCCGGGCCCGGAGCTCTGGCGGCACGTTGAAGACATTGCTGATACCACCGGCGCAGATCCTGTCCCTGAGGCGAAATCCTCAAGGTACGTGCATGAGAACGACAAGTTCGGCCGGGCGGGGCTGACCCCTCAGGCATCGGAAATTGTGGTTCCGCCGCGCATCCAGGAATGTGCGCTGCAGTTCGAAGCAGAGGTTCGCCGTGCCACGCCCGGGCTGGGCGACTACTACCTTATAGAAGCTGAAGTGGTACGGATCCATGCCAGCGCCGACATCGTTGTTGCCGGGACAAACCATATTGATCCTCGATCTTGGGAACCGACCATCTACAGCTTCCGCCACTACTTCGGGCTCGGGGCAGAACATGGGTTTCGGCCGACCAGTGACACCGCGTCCCGCTTACGGCAGCCGCAGTCAGCCTAATCCGTGCATTAGGCCAGCAAGCCGTGCCAAGTTGCCCCGCAGATGTTTACGGTGGCAACTTGGCAGGGCGGTTACGGCATCGGCCGTAGATTCGTGGCCTGCAGCGGGTTCAGCTTCGGTTCAGGTCACGGCGGCGATCAATGATTGACGCGGTCACAGCCACCACGATGAGCCCGGCCGCGATGAACAGGGGCAGCTGGGTGGTTACGGCGACGATCGCGCCAGCGAACGCTGTGCCGGCAGATCCTGCGGTGATTTTCAAGGCACCAACCCAGACAAACACCTGCCCCCGCGCTTCAGCCGGTGCATACTCGCTCCGGGCTGCCAAGGTTGCAGCAAAAAAATAGGAGTTGAGCAGGCCAACGGCAGAGTAGGCCGCGACGGCCACGGGAAAAATCCCGGCGAAGGCGGCACCACACAGGCCGACCCCCACAGCAGCGGCCAGCCACGACATCAGCGGGTCCGCGTCTGCTCGCATCGGCCGGATCATTACCCCTGCAGAACCGGCCAGGCCGCCAAGCCCGTACGCTGCTGTGAGGACCCCTGCGGCAGCAGCACTGACACCAAGTTCCCCCGTCGACGCCACCGCAGTGATAGGCAGCGCTGCGACGGACAGGGCAATGACAACCGTCATGTAAAGGGTGCGACGCAAGGGGCCGCTGGAAATCATCAGCAGCAGGGTTCGTCCCGGCCGGGGTATATCCGCGGGGACCGCGGCGGGCGGCGCATACGGCAGAAGCCTGATGACAGCGGCCGCTACAAAGGTCGACCCGGCTAGGATCAACGCCGCGACCTCAGGGTCCGCCCACGCCGAGACAGCTGCCACCAGGGAGGGCCCGATGGTCCCGCCGATGCCGTAGGTGGCCACATCCCATCCCTGCGCCCGTCGCTGGCTGGTTTTGTCCGTGCCGGCAATGCCTGCCAGGCGGCTGCTGATTCCGCCGGTCAGGAGCGGACCCACCAGGCCCGACGCCACGAGCAGCAAGGCAGGGACAACGGGCCACGCCACCGGATAGAGCAGGACCGCTCCCGCCAAGGTCACACCGTGGGCCATGCAGGCCAAGGCAATCACCGTTCGCCCATCCCGAGCAGTGTCAAGACACCTGGCAATGAGCGGACCAAACAGATGCGGTGCAGTGATGCATGCAGCCAGAATCCCCGCCAGCCACCCCGGGGCGCCACTGCCCGTCACCAGCAGAACAATCGCGACGACGGCGCCACCATCCGCGCTGCGGGCTAACGTGGCTGCAAGGACATAACGGGCCAGACCTCCCCTGACAGCCGGCTTTTCAGCATGGGGTTGGATATGGTTTCTGCCCCCGAGGAGACTCATGCGGCCCTCCCCCGGGCTCCAGCCATGCGTCCGGAAGCGAACGCTATAGGGGTCCGCCTGTCAGCAACCCGCCCCCGCGGCTCCGCCAGCGCTCGGGGCTCTGCAACGGAACAACACGGACCAAGCATCATCGGCACACAGTCCGTGTTGCCGCTCTCAGCAGGCGTCGGGACGGCAGGCATGCTTCACCCTCACCCATCAGCCAAAGCCTCCAAGCCACAGACTCGAATAGCCTCTGCGACCCTTTCGCGGCCAACGCTGTCCAGGCCGCGCAAAGGCAACGGCAGGGCCGAAGACGGCACCAGCCTGAGGTCTTCGGCCAGAGCCGCGGTGACCCGCAAGCTTCCGTAGGCCCGGAACAGCGACCATATCGGCTCCAGCGCTGCAGAGGCTTCCAGAGCCAAGTCACTGCGGCCGGCCACTGCATGATCAACAATGGTTCTGGCCTGCCGCGGGAGGACCCCCGCAATCACGGAATACCAGACATCGGCGCCAGCCAGCAGCGCTTCGGCTGCCACCCAGTCCCCGCTGATGCCCACCGAAGTTTGCTCCGGCAGTAATGAGCGGAGCTGCCCAACCCGGGTGGACGCTTCGCCGACAGCGGGCGGCGGAATCTTCACCGAAGCGACTCCATGGATCTGCGCGATACGGGCATGAAGGTCATCGGAGAAGGTGAAACCCGTGGTGCCCGGGTTGTCGTACACAACAATGGGCAGCGCCGACGCCGCTGCCACGTCCTCGTACAGCCCAAGCACCTCCACTTCAGTAAGCCGCTGGTAGGACACGGGAGCCAGAAGTACGGCAGAAGCGCCCGCAACGTGGGCGTCCTCAGTCAGGGCCAGCACGTCGCGGGTGCGGACGGCCCCCACGCCTGCAAGGACCGGGACCCCATCAGCGGCGTCCACCGACGCTTCCAGCACGGCCCGGCGTTCCTCACGGGAAAGGTAAGCATAATTTCCTGTAGAGCCGAGGACTCCCAAGGAGTCCACCCCGGCCTGCGCTGCGCGGGACACCAGCGCGGCAAGTGCCTTGAGGTCGACCATTTCGCCATTCATGGGCGTCAGGGGAAATGCACTAAGTCCGGTAAACAAAAAAGTCCTTCTTTCATAGCAGTGCCTGCGGAGTGGCCGAGCGACGCTGAGGCCGGTACTGGTTTTATGGTGTCAAGAACTTTGGTCCTACACTAGGTCCAAGAATTGACAATCCGGGAGGTCCAATGGGCGAAGCTGAAATTCCACTTGGACTTGATCGGGAAAGCTCCGTGTCATTGGCTGCGCAGCTGGCAAATCAACTGCGTAGTGCCATCCTCCGCGGAATTTTGAAGCCAGAACACACTCTCCCTGCTACCCGGCGGCTGGCTTCAGAGCTCGGCATCTCAAGGGGCGTTGTGGTACGAGCGTTTGAACAGCTCTCCGGCGAGGGGTTTCTCGAAAGCAATGGAGCAGGTGGGACGAAGGTCGCGGTCCGCCCCGACATTCAAAACTCGTCTTCTGCAAAGAGGCGCACCGGCAAGGCTAAGACCGCCCCGGAGCTGATTGACCTGACCCCGGGCCGGCCGTCGGGGGCCCCGTTCAAGGGCCGGGAATGGCGCAACGCCTGGAAGAAGGCACTGTCGGAGGAAGGAACAACCCATCTGCCCCCGGCCCTCGGAACAGCCCTGCTGAGGGAGGCCGTCGCCGAACACCTGGCCCTATCCCGGGGGCTCGCCGTGGACCCGGAGGACGTCATTATCACTGGTGGCACCAGTGATGCGCTGCATCTCGTAGTTGCCATGCTCCGCAGCCGTCGGGGAAGTCCTCGCATTCTTGTTGAAGACCCGGGATACCCGACAGCGTGGCGCGTCATGTCCGCCGCCGGGGCGCTGCTCCAGACTGTTCCGGTCGACGAGAACGGCGTCAGAAGTACCCAGCTGGCCGCGCTCGAGGACACTCCTGACGCGATTCTCATAACACCCAGCCACCAGTACCCGCTGGGCGGACGAATGGCCGTTCAGGAACGGCTGGGTCTTCTCAAATGGGCCGACCAGCGTGGTGTTCTCGTTTTGGAAGACGACTACGACAGCGAATTCCGCCACAGCAGAATGCCCCTTCCCGCTGTAGCATCCCTTCCTACAAACGCCGAGGTGGTGATTTTGGGGACGTTTTCAAAAAACTTGAGCCCCTGGCTGCGATGCGGATACCTCGTCGTCCGCGGAGACGCTGGCCAAAGGCTCAAAGCATCACGTGAAGCCCTGGACACTCCCGTAGCCGGGGTCCTGCAGCAAGCACTCGCCCACTACATCCAAGGAGGCGGGCTCTCACGGCACACCGCGCGGGCGCGTCGGGAATACGCGCACCGGCGTGCCCTGCTCATTGAGCGGTTAGGGTCCCGCGAGGATCTCGAACTGGGCGCACTCGACGGAGGACTCCACGCCGTCATCCGCTTTCAGCAACCCGAAGCCGCGACCGTGGCCGCGCAGGCACTTCAGCAAGGAGTCCGCGTCGTGACCCTTGCCGGGTACTACGCTGACCGTCCTCCCGGGAACGGCTTGGTCATAGGGTACGGGGCGGTCTCCGACCTTCAGCTGGCCCAGGCCCTGAAGGTCATCGCAGACCTGCTGGACGAGGCTCACTGAAAACCCAACGCGAGCCCTAGTTGTTTGCCATCTGCTCAAGATGCAGGTCCAGGACTTCTACCGCCCATGCGCAGTCGTCATCGGCGTCCTGGCGAATGATATGCAGTGCCAGCCCGTCAATAAGGGCATGAACCCGGGCCGCTTCCACCCCCTGCCGATCACGTTCATCATTGATCATCATGGTCACAGATTTAGTACAAACACTGCGCAGGAAGCTGTGCGCCGCCCGATAACCTGGGCGCAAAACGACATCTGTCGTAGCCGCAGTGCCCAGGGCTAGGAACGCCTCCATCTCAGTGCGCCGTTCCAGGTCCAAGGGCAGGAGCTCCAAAAGCATAGCCCTGGCCCGGTCCCGGCTGGCAGGCCCCTCCGGTAGGAGCGCAAGCCGGCCTTTGAGGCGTTCAATGACAAGGGCGACAGCCCGTTCACGAACCTTGGCCTGGGAGGGAAGGGTGTAGCGGAGCGAGCTCGGCGGTAAGCCGGCCTCCGCGGCAACGTTCCGGACTGATAGGCCGACCAGGCCGTCCCTCACCAGCACGCGCCAGGCCGCCTCGGCGACAAGGCGGTCCCGTTCTTCTACATCCACACTCCGGCCCATCACAAAATTCTCGCACAGTCGTACGAACTGTGCTAAAAATGAATCCGTACAGTCGTGCGAATCGGATTAACCAACGGCAAGGACAGATGGAATGGCGTGGCTAGTGCTAGTACTTTCCGGCGTGCTGGAAGCAGTCTGGGCAACAGCGCTCGGCGCCTCGGACGGGTTCAAGCGCAAAGTACCCACGTTCATTTTTGTGGCCTCGATGGCGCTCAGCATGGCCGGCCTGGCCTTTGCGATGACTGAACTCCCTACCGGCACCTCATACGCTGTATGGGTGGGCATTGGGGCGGTGCTGACCGCGGCAGTGGCTGTGGTCCGCAAACAGGAACTCCTGTCCCTGGGGCGTGCTGCCTTGCTGACCGCTCTTGTCGGCTGTGTTGTCGGATTGAAGGTAGTCAGCTGATGCACTGGATCGTCCTTCTCGCCAGCGCAGTCCTCGAGGCCGTGTGGGCCACCGCCCTGGGCCAAAGCCAGGGCTTCACTGCCCCAGTTCCGACGGCGATTTTCGCAGTTGGAATGATCCTCAGCATGCTCGGTCTTGGGTATGCGGCCAAGCGCATCCCCATGAGCACCGCATATGCCGTCTGGACCGGCACTGGAGCAGCCCTGACTGTGACATGGTCGATGCTGACAGGAGACGAGTCACCCACCGTCCTGCGCGTGCTGTTCCTCGCCGGAATCGTAGCCTGCGTAATAGGCCTAAAGCTCGTTCCTGCAAGTCCACACAGCGCGACAGTCAACTCGCCAACACCCGCCGAGATACGAGACAAGATCAATGTGCCACTTCGATTCGCCGATGGCTTCACAGCCACTGCGACCGTCTTCACCTTCGACGGTCTCAAGGACGGCAAGGAACACCTTCTGTTGTCATTCGGCGGACGGGAGCAGGCAGTTGGCAACGCCAACTCGTCAGAAAAGCCACCTCTGGTCCGGCTCCACAGCGAATGCATGACAGGGGATGTCTTCGGCAGCCAACGCTGTGACTGCGGCCCGCAGCTCCGTGAAGCCGTCGAAAAGATCGCCCTCGAAGGTGGCTTCCTGCTGTATCTCCGCCAAGAAGGACGCGGCATCGGACTCTATTCCAAAATTGAGGCCTACGCCCTCCAGGACAAAGGCCTTGACACGTTCGAGGCCAACATCGCACTAGGCCACAAAGAAGACGAACGAGAATACTCCACAGCCGTGGACATCCTTCGTGCAGTCGGGGTCCACAAGGTCCGGCTTCTGACCAACAATCCGGACAAGGCCAAACAGTTGCACAACTTGGGCATCGAGGTTTAAGCACCATCTCAAAAAGCTTCAACCCACCACCCGAGCCACCCCGAAGAAGAAGGAACATGTCCATGCCAGTGATAATCGTTGGAGTAGATGGCAGCCCCACCGCCATGAAAGCCGCCAAATCTGCACGGCAGAAAGCCCTCGCGCTCAATGCCCGTCTCCACGTCGTGACCGCATTCGATAGCGGGAGCGCCGAGTTCTATGGAAGCGACAGCGACACTTGGGTCGCCCCCGATGCCTACAGCGCCCAGCAAATTGCCCAAAGTGTTGCCAGTGAACTGCAGACTCCGGAACTGACCGTCACATTCTCAGCAGCCCGCGGCAAACCGGCTGAAGTGCTGATTGAAGAGGCGGAGCGTCACCATGCCCAAATGATCGTCGTGGGCAACATCCGCATGCGCGGACTTGGAAGGGTCCTGGGAAGCGTCGCCAACAGCGTGGCGCACAATGCCCCCTGCGATGTGCTGATCGTCAAGACCGACAATCTTCACATCTGAGGCCCTAACCAGTTGATTGACCGCCTCGCAATAGAGCATGCCTAGATTTGCCCATCCTCCGGCGCGATAAACAACTCCTACTGGGCCGTACCCCAAAGGAGCGCGGATGGAGTCGTTACAGGGCACAACATGCCCATCGTGAATCCGTGTTCGGCGCCTTCCACCGGTAACGCCCTGCCTGCTAAACTTCAACACCTGGCTGAACAAGGTGTAGCGATTTCTTCGCCTCGAATGCAACCGATGGGAACCTTGACGATGGCGAGTCAGCGTGAGGCGTCGCCAGGGCCGCGGGTGGCTGCTTGAAGCTCGGACACATCGGCGGCTGGCGCCGCCGGCCGGCTTACTGAACGCATGCGAAGAAGCGCGACGGCAGAAATGATGAACCAGGCAACATTGAGGGCTACGGAGGGCCACGCTCCGTGGAACCCGCTATTGATGATGAAGCCGCAGGCACCGAAGAGATTTGCCGTCTGAAATGCTCTGCCGGGCTTTAGCCAACCCATGGAGACGGCCAAATAAGCGCCGAGTATCGCAGCCGCCCCTGCCCAGCCGGTGATTTTCCAAAGAAGTTCCATGTGTCCTTTCGTGAGTAGCGCCCTGCTCTTTGCCGACTTGGGCGTTATAACTGCTCTCCCCGGGTGCCATTCGAATGAATTGGCTCCTGGCGAGAATCTTGCTCGACCTCGTCCTCTGCCTTGTAGAATGCAGACGCAGGCAACGAGCGAAAAAGCGTAGTCCGGGGTCGATAGGAAGAGCCGACCTAGTGTCCTGCGCCTGAAATTCGGTTCAGAAGTCGTCCGAGGGATTCGAGGATTTGTTCGGCGGTTTTTGTCCAGGTGAAGGGTGTGGGGTGCTCGTTCCAGGTCTTCACCCAGGCCCGGATGTCGGCCTCGAGTGCCTGGACTGAGCGGTGGTCGCTGCGGCGGAGCAGGTCGTCGGTGACGAAGCCGAAGAACCGCTCGACCTGGTTAATCCACGATGAGTAGGTCGGGGTGAAGTGCATGTGGAAGCGGGGGTGGTTTTCAAGCCAGGCCTTGACGGCCGGGGTTTTGTGGGTTTGGTAGTTATCACAGATCAGGTGCACGTCCAAATCCGCGGGGACTTGGGCGTCGATCTTGGTCAGGAATTTCTTGAACTCCACCGCGCGGTGTTTCCGGTGCAGGGAGGAGATCACAGACCCGTCCGCAGTGTTCAGGGCCGCGAACAGGGTCGTGGTTCCGTGCCGGACGTAGTCGTGGGTCCGTTTCTCGGGCATGCCGGGCATCATCGGAAACGCCGGCTGGGAACGTGCGAGGGCCTGGGCCTGGGATTTCTCATCCACGCTCAGCACCACTGCCGATTCCGGCGGGTTCAGGTAGAGCCCGACCACGTCGTAGACCTTGTCCACGAACTGCGGATCGGTGGAGAGCTTGAACCCGTCGGCGCGGTGCGGCTTGAGTTCAAACGCCTTCCAGATCCTGCCGATCGTGGACTTCGAAAGGCCGGTCCGTTCGGCCATCTTGGCCCGGGACCAGTGCGTCGCGTTCGTCGGCGTCGATTCCAGGGTCGCGACCACGACGTCCTCGACCTCCTCGGCAGTGACAGTGGCCGGCCGACCCGGCCTGGGCTCGTCGACCAACCCGTCCAGACGCTGTTCCAGGAACCGGCGCCGCCATTTCGCAACCGTGTGCGGTTCGACACCGCACCGGGCAGCGGCCGCCACGTTCGTCAGCCCTTCGGCGCTGGCCAAAACGATCTTCGACCGCGTCGCCAGCGACTGGGACGACTTCGCCCTGCGGGACCACCGCACCAGGGCCGCCCGTTCCTCATCCGTCAGTTCCAGCAAGGCCTTAGGCCGCCCAACATTCGCCATACCCCATTCTACAATTAGGAAGCGAATTTCAGGCGCAAGACACTGGCCATCCCTTGGCCTAATGCCTGAGTAATTTCCCGCGTCGTCACCTCCGTCAAGACTAGAACAGTCCTTCCGGTGGAGGATCGCATGGGAGGGCTATAAGCTCGTTTGCTGCGTAGCCGTCGGCAACAAGTTGGCAGCCTTCCGCAATTCAGTAATAGGTTTTGTGCCTGGTGACGGCAGCAGGGCGCGGTTCCGGGAAGGCGAGAGTCACACCATTCGGGCAGCGACGAACGGCGGCACCGCTAGGAAGACTAACAGCGGCAGGACCATGTACCCGCCGGGCAAAACTGATAGGCGACTGCCGACTTCACTACGTCGCCAACAATATGGCCCTCCACCAGTAACACCCGTCGTAGGCACGAAAACTTACGCAAAAGTTGGGAATCCTGATATCGTAAGTTTCCTGACGGGAGCGACATGAATATCATCGTTTCGCAGCACGAAGGAGGAGCGAGCACGTGGAGAATGCGATGGTTCGACCACTGCGTCCGAGCTTGCAGCAGGTGGCCTCAATCGCCGGCGTCGCTCCATCCACCGTGTCGCGTTTTTTGAACGGAAAATTAGCGATTGCCTCCGATACGGAGGAGCGGATTTTGAAGGCTGTTCAAGAGACCGGGTATCGGCGAGTGCGTGATCGACCTTCTGCTGTTTCAGCCACATCTGAGAGAGTCGCTCCAGCGAATGTGATAGCAATAGTGGTGCCTCGTATCCGAGACGGCTACTTCGCCGACTTGGCTGAGTATGTGGGAGACGCCGCCGAGCGGAACGGGTTCGCGTCCTTCGTATACTCGACGAGGGACCGCACTCTGGACAATGACGCCATCGTTGAAATGCTTGCCTCTGACGGAGTTTGCGGTGTTATTTACGCCGGGCTTCAGCGTACTCATAGTGGCATCCAACAAGTCCTGGAGGCAGGCAAACCGGTTGTGGCCCTCGCCGAGCCAATTCCCGGAGTTGCTGTAGCCACCGTTCGCGTTGATCATTATTCCGGCGCGAATCAGGCTGTCGCGTACCTAACGCGCATGGGCCATCGAAAGATTGCCCTTATCGGGGGACCGGAATGGCTTGAATCAAACAAAGAGAGCAGCAAAGGGTTCAGCGAAGCACTTCGCCAGTCAGGCGTTGATCCCGAGGATCAATTGCAACTGTTTGGCGAGATCAGCAAAGAGTTTGGCACCGCGGCTCTTTCAGAAATCCTCTTGTCACCCAAGCGGCCTTCGGCCGTCTTCGTCACCGCAGACGAGATCGCCTTGGGGATATACAGTGCAGCCAAGGACCTAGGCGTGCGCATTCCCGAGGATCTTTCCATCGTAGGATCCGACGATATTTTCTTTGCCCGGCATTTGACTCCCGCTCTCACGTCAGTTCGGCTTCCCCGGGATCGTATGGCCGCCATGGCTGTAGACATCTTAATCTCGCGCCTAGGTGGTACTGACATCCCGGCGTCGGACGTTCGACTTCCCGTGACGCTTGTAGTGCGGGACTCCGTTGTATCCCTAGCCTGATATCAGGCTTTCTCTAGGTGCACACCCGCCGGGTTCCCGGCATCTGTACCGGGACGCTTGGCCCTTGGCGCTCGTACTTTTCTTGATTCCTTCTTGTTGCGGACACAGCTCTTGAAGTAGCGCCTTGCGATGACATGCACGCCAAGGAGCGGCAGGTTCATCAGGCATGCGCTCTAGCTGGCTGCTCATACCAGCACAACATGCGCTGCGCGCTACGAAAAAAAGAACAATTTTTAAAAATAGGCGCAATTTTTCGCATGCTCAGGTATGGTTCATGTCACAGCACAATCTTGGATCATCTAGGAGATTCACGAACCCGTGGCGCCCTTCGCGTACATCCCCTTGGTTGATCTGATTCCGGGTGCCGCTCCCGAGGAGACGCGCGCTGAGGAACACCGCGTAAGGGGGTCGGCTCCGTCGCTCGCTAATGAGGGAACGGTTCCCCCCCGGATGAGAAAGTCCCCGAACTGATGCATATGTATTTGGAAAGGTCCGTGAAATGACAGCACAACAGGGTTTAGGTGCAACCCTCCAGGGAGATCAGGGCCGAGGTGCTGATCTGTATATGAAATTTAGCGATGTAGGCCTGCGATACTCCGGTCAGGGGCCGGAAATTCTCGGCGGGATTGATCTTGATGTCCGCCGCGGTGAAGTGGTGTGCCTCCTCGGCGCCAGCGGCTGCGGCAAATCGACACTGCTGAACATCGCAGCCGGTTTTCTGGTTCCAAGCAAGGGGAAGGTCACCGTTGGTGGCGCCCCGATAGCTGGCCCCGGTGCCGACCGTGTAATGGTCTTTCAGGAAGAAGCCATTTTCCCTTGGTACACAGTTCGGCAGAACGTTGAGTACGGTCTTCGGGTACGTGGCGAGTCGGCGTCGGAGCGCCGGGCCAAGGCGGCCAGAGCGATCGAGCTCGTCGGCCTGACGGCTTATGCCGATGCCTATCCCCGTCAGCTCTCGGGGGGTATGCGAAAGCGCTGCGATATGGCCAGGGCCATCGTCGTCGAGCCCGAAGCGCTGCTCATGGATGAGCCATTTGCCGCACTTGATGTGATGACCAAAGAGCGGCTTCAGATTCAGTTCCGAGAAATTTGCCGCGGCCGGGATGTTACCTCCCTTTTTGTCACCCATGATCTTGAGGAAGCGCTGTTCGTCGGCTCGAAAGTCGCAGTCCTTCGGAAGGGGCCAGGACCATTCCTCGCCCTAGTAGATGTGCCGTTTGGCCCTGATCGCGATCCAGCGATCAAAACATCACCTGAGTTCCAGGCGCTGCGTCGGGAACTTTCCTCTTACATCGAGGATGACCCAGCAAATACCAAGGAGGCAGCATGACCACCACCAGCCACAAAGTCCGGCCCAAGGCTGCGCGCGCCGTCTGGCTGGGCAACACCTCACGCATCGGCGAGGGCCTTATCATCCCGGCAGTGCTGATAGCAGCCTGGTTCATCGTCACCGGATTTGGCTTCATCGATACGTTGTATCTCCCCAGTCCCGAGCAGTTCGTTGACAGCTTCCTTGACCTCATGCCGCGCCTTCCGAGCGCCATCATTATGACAGTGGGCATGACACTAACCGGGTTCCTCATTGGAACCGGATTAGGGATCCTTGTGGGCCTCCTCCTCGCCTACAGCGTGAGGATCAGGAACTTGTTCGGGGGCGTGTTTGAGGCGCTCCGCCCTGTTCCGGTCTTCTCCCTCATCCCGCTCTTCATCCTGTGGTTCGGCCTCGGTACAACGGCCCAGGTCATCCTGGTGGCATTCGGTACCTTCGTCGTCCTGGTGGTCTCAACGCTGGAAGCTATCCGCAACGTCTCTCCGATCTACATTAAGGCCGGGTTGAATCTCGGAGCCTCGCGAAGCTTCCTGTACCGCACCGTTGTCGTCCCCTCGATTACCCCGCACCTGGCCGGGGCGGTACGAGTCTCCGCCGCAGCCTCATGGGGGCTCGGGGTAGCTGCAGAATTTATCGGCGCACAGGACGGCCTTGGATACCTGATGCTGAACCGCCAAACCTTCCTCGATACCGCAGGAATCCTCAATCTCGTGGTCATCTACAGCCTCATTGCGCTGCTCTTTGATTTCCTCATCCGTTCTGTCCAACGCCGAATCCTGCGGTGGACAGAACGGGATCAAATGTCAAGCCATGTCGGTTCAGTACTAGGAGTAAAATAATGAAATTCATTCGCGATAGCGCGCCGTCAAAGCTGCGGCGGCGAATGGCTGCAGCAGTGGCAATAGCGACCGCTGGCGTAATTGGCCTCAGCGGGTGCTCAGCCTCCCCAAGCGCCGGGGGCGCTGAGGAAGTCACTACAGTCAAAATGGCCCTTCAACCCCTGCATCAGTACGCCGCATGGGAATTCGCCGAACAGTCTGGCATGGCGGAGGAACTCGGACTCAACCTGGAATTCACCTGGCTGCCGCAAGTCGATACCGCTGTCCAGTCACTGGCCCGCCAAGACCTCAACGTTGTCAGCACATGCACAGCATGCAATTTCCCCTATCTGAAGCAATCCCCCAACCTTCGTGATGCCATGATCATCAGCCAGTTCAAAGGGTTCATTCTCATAGGCCACTCCGATGCACCCAGCTATCAAGCCCTCGTCGCCGGCGGCGCCGAACCCGAAGCGGCCCGCAAGGAGGTGCACTCCTATCTCGCGGGGAAAACGTTCGTGCTACGGGAGTCCGCTTTCGGTGCGCTCCTGAACGGAATGCTGGAATTCGCCGGACTGACTCGAGACGACATTAAGGTCGTCGATGTCGCTGACGATGCTCGCGCAGCCCAGGCATTCCTTCAGGGCGAGGCCGATTTCTACATCGGTTCGTTGGCGCAGGAGTCCAAACTGCTACGAGAATATCCAAACCGCGTTGTCAACGTCGGCGGCGCCGAAATCATCGGTCCCGGCGGCCTTTGGTACGACACAATGGCGGTGGACCAACGCTGGCTGAGCAACAACGAGGACACGGTGGTCAAGCTGACTGCCCTGTGGGCGCGCGTTGCCCGCTACGTAAATGAGAAACCCGACGCCGTCGTGCCCACCATCATGAAGTCTGTCAACGAACGATCCGGATCCTCATTCGAGGATGGTGAAATCGAGCAGATTCTCAACGATTTCATTGGTTTCGCGAGCCTGGAACGATGGGAAGCCGATACCTTCAATCCGAGTTCCGAGCTCTACTGGCGTAAGTCACTTAATTTCTACGCTGCCCAGAACGTGAAGGACGGCGTCCTGCCAGCAGACATAGACGTCAACGCACACTACGTCGCGGAGGACTACTACAAAAAGCTTCGCGAAAATCAAGAACTTGTCGACTGGATCAAGGCGCCCCTGAAGTAGTGCCGCCCTCGCGCCTCAGGACCGTCCCTAGCAGAGGGGGCGGGGAACCTGCCGGGCACCTGTAGGCCCTGGGCGACGATCCTGCCCAAGCATGAAACCGGAAAGCCCGCCATTGCCCCCAATGGCGGGCTTCCCCTCGTTAAGTTGTGCTGCGCCCGGAATCAACACGGCTAAAGGCACGACGGTGGGCCCCGCTCTTCCATCGGCCGGGATCCCGGCAGCTCCATCACCCGCGTAGCTCATCAGGCCGACGAATTCTTCAAACAACGGCAGGGGGCCATTAGGTACGCGTTGCGTCGTCCGTCCGACACCGGCCGAAGTGGTTTCCCAGGAGCAGCCCGGACCCCAAACTGCGGGGCCAGGGGGATCCCCCGCCGTCCTGCCGATTCGGAAATTCACAGGAGCGACGCCAGTTACACGAAGGCCGTTCATCCTTCCGCACGGGCGGCGTTTTCCTACGCCAGTAGACGCCACTGTTACACATTTGTTACGCAATGCCTCGCCGATATAGCGTAAAGTATTCGCAACAGTTCGCGCAATATTGCGCAACGCTGGGCCGGTGAGGCCAGCTGCAACACCGCGCTCCTAACACCCAACGGAAGGAACATCATGGCAACTCTTAAAGCCATCCCGATGCCCGAGATCGCTCTCCCCACTGTTCGTCCGGGCGTCCCGGTCAGCGAGTACGCTCGGCGGATCGAGGAGACTATCTCCGCCATTCGCGAAGAGGGACTGGATGTACTGGTTGTTTTCGGAGACCGCGAGCAGTCGGGTGATCTGCATTTCCTGACCGGCGTTGACCCTCGCTTTGAGGAAGCAATCCTCCTGCTGGACAGCAACGGCAAGCGGTCCATCCTCCTTGGTAACGAAAATCAGTCAGTCGGCCCTGGCTCGTCCTTGGGAGTTGAGCAGGTGCTGTACCAGGAACTGAGCCCGCTTGGGCAGTTCCGCCACAATCCGGTACAGCTTGCCGAAGTCTTGGCCGGGTTCGGAATCAGCGCCGGAACCAAGGTCGGAATCGCGGGCGGTAAGTACCTTACTGCCGGTTTTGTAAAGGACCCGCAGAACTCCTTCACCGTGCCGTCCTACCTGGTGGACACCGTTAGGGAGCTTGCGGGGCACGCCAATGTCCAGAACGCTGTTGAGATCTTCCTCAACCCCTCCCGCGGACTTCGCACGGTCGCGGACGTGCACCAGATGGCTGAGTACGAATACGCGGGTGCTGTGTGCTCTGTCAGCGTCCATCGCGCGGTCCGCGCCCTGCGCCCTGGAGCCGTCTCATGGCAGGTAGCCGACACCATGTTCAGCTTTGGTCTTGAGCGCAGCGTGCACGACATGGTCAACCTCGGCAGCAGGACTGCACAGGGGTTGAAGAGCCCGATGCACCAGGTGGCAAAGCTTGGTGATGCGTACCAGGTGGCGCAGGGCATCCGCGGTGCCCTGACTTGCCGCAGCGGCGCCATCGCCAACACCGTTGATGACCTTGCCGAGGATGTGCGCGAGTTCTACCCGGCGCTGAGCGGGGCCTACTTTGACACCCTCGTCACCTGGTACGAGGCCCTGGCTTTGGGCGTCACGACCGGTGACGTCTTCTCCGCAGCCGACAAGTCCCGGAACGACGACCTGTTCGACTTTGCCCTCAACCCCGGGCACCTGCTCGACTTCGAGGAGTGGAGTGTCTCCCCGTTCACCGCCGGGGACCGCACCCGCCTCCGCTCCGGCATGGTGCTCCAAGGCGACATCATCCCCGCCGGCAAGGGACCGCATGTCGGGGTAAACGTCGAGGACGGACTCGCACTGGCCGACCAGGAGCTCCGCACCCAGATCCAGAACCTCTACCCCGAGATGTGGGAACGCATCACAGCCCGCCGCGAATACGTCACCAAAAACATCGGTGTCGAGCTCGACGAAAGCGTCCTGCTCTTCAGCAACACTCCGCTTTGGCACGCGCCGTTCTCCCTCGACACCTCACGCGCGCTGACCAAGTAGTCATAAGGACAATCAGATGGAACTGACACAAGGCACTACCGTCATCTTCGCCGGGGAACTCATCGACGGCACGGGCGCAAAGCCCGTACGGGATGTTGCCGTCAAGGTCGTTGACGGGATCATCGCCGAGATCGGCACACGGGAGACCGTGGACATCGCCGGCGCTGCCGTCATCGACCTCACCGGCGAGACCCTCCTGCCGGGAATCATCGACGCCCACATGCACTTCTTCGGTGTGCCAAGCCACCAGCTGCACCGCCTTCCAAAGGAGACCGAGTCCTACCGGGCACTCCGGGGAGCCGGCGAGGCCCGGAAGATGCTGCTGGCGGGTATCACGTCATCGAAGGACCTGGGATCCTCCGTCGGACCCGACATCCGTCGGGCGATCGACGAAGGCCACATCGCAGGACCGTGGCTCTCCGCGGCAGGCGAATTCATCACCACCACCAACGGCACATGGGAGTACACAGACCTGCCCCTGGAATGGGCGCGGCAACGCGACATCATCGCCGATGGCCCGGTAGCCATGCGCGAAATCGTTCGCCGGCGCATCCGCGCCGGGGCCAACTTCATCAAGCTGGGCCTGTCCAAAGGCTTCGTTGACGACAAGTACCACGCTTGGGGTGATGACCCGCTTCGGCAGCTGGCAGGTATGACCCTCGAAGAAGTGCAGGCAGCAACCGACGAGGCACACGCTCACAATGTCATGGTCAGTGCGCACTGCATCGGTGAAACCGCCGTAAACCTGGCCCTTGACGGCGGTGTTGATATCGTCGAGCACGGTTACGGAATCAGCGACAAGACCCGCAACCGGCTTGTCGAGCGCCAGATCCTCGTTGGCTCAACGATTTCCCAGCTCTACAGCCACCAGGCGGCGTACGATGAATTCCACTATCCCCAGTGGGAGCGGGACGTGTTCGACCGACACACGATTCAGATGCGTACAGATTTCAAAAAGGGCCTGGACGCAGGCGTCCGGTTCGTGCTCGGCTCCGACCTCATCGGTTATCCGACCCACCCCCAGGACACCGCAGCACGCGAGTTCCAGTACGCCGTGGAATGGGGCATGGACCCGGCCGAAGCAATCGTCGCCGGCACCATGCGCGGCGCCGAGGCCCTTGGAAAATCCGACCAGATCGGTACCATCGAAGTCGGAAAACGTGCGGACCTGATCGCAACAGCCAACAGCCCGCTTCAGGACATCACCGAACTGCAGCGCCCCACGTTCGTGATGCAGCATGGCCGGAAAATCCGCCACCAGGACCACATCTACATTTGATCACTTACGACGGAATGATTTTTCACTTGCACACCCAACTTTCCCCTGCGAACTTCAAAGAAGAGGCAACCGCATGTCCCCCAACGAAACCAGCGACAGCCGGACTTTCATAGAGTCCCACTCGTTCAATTACGTCCCCAAGTCCGACCGGCACGGCTCCGTCACCGGCCAGACCCAGTTCTGGTTCATGATCAACGCAACGATCATCACGGCCCTGGCCGGGACGGTCGGCCCCCTTGCGGGCCTTTCCCTTCAGTGGACTCTCATCGCCTTGGTTATCGGCAACCTTATCGGCGTCTCATTCCAGGCCTTCCATGGAACCCAGGGTCCGCACATGGGACTGCCGCAGATGATCCAGTCCCGCGTCCAGTTCGGCGCACGCGGGGCGCTGATTCCCATCGCGGCGGCCGCGATCATCCAGATCGGCTTCGGTATCTTCAACCTGCAGACCGCAAGCCAGTCGCTGGGCAACATCACAGCCCCGCAGCCGGTCCTCTACCCGGTCGTCCTTGGGGCAGCAGCAATTCTCACCGCCATCGTGGGATTCCGGCTCATCATGGCGATCGAAAAGCTCGCGTCCTACTTCATGGTGGCAAACCTGCTGTTCCTGACCATCGCAGTCTTCGCCACACTGCCCATGGGCGACCTGATGGCAGTCGGTGGATTCGTCCCCGCCGCCTTCATTGCACAGATCGCCGCGGCGGCGACCTACCAGATCGCGCTTGCGCCCATGATCTCGGACATGACCCGATACCTGCCGGCCAAGATCGGTAACCGGGCGGTGGTCACATCCGTCTTCTGCGGCACCCTGGTCTCAGCAACCTGGATCGAGGCGCTCGGCGCCGTGGCAGTGACCGCATACCCGGACGAAGACGCAGTAGCAGCCCTCGCCCACATCGGAAACTCCTTCGGATTCGGCTTGGGGACCATCACTCTCACCATCGCAATCGTCGTCACCCTTGCCACCTTCACCCAAGGCATGTACAGCGGCTCGATCGCAGTACTCAGCGGGCTTGAGGCGTTCAAACCGCTGAAACCCACCGCCAGACTGCGCTCAATCGCCCTGGGCGTTGCCGGGCTGGTGGTAATCCTGGCAAGCCTGCTCGTGCCGGAGGACATCCTGAGCCAGTTCGGGGTCTTCCTCACCATCCTCGGATACCTTCTCATTCCGTGGACGGCCATCAACCTCACCGACTACTACCTGATCCGGCGCGGCCGGTACTCCATCACCGACATCCTCAGCCGCGACGGTGGGCTCTACGGCCGCTGGAACTCCAGTGGACTGACCAGCTACGTCATCGGCATGGCCGTGATGATCCCCTTCATCAGCCTGCCGTTCTACACCAGCCCCTTTGCTGCCCTGATCGGCGGCACCGACATCAGCTTCGTCGCTGGATTTATCGGCGCCTCGGTCGCCTATGCCCTGCTCACCCGCAAACTCGATCTCCGTGCAGAACTGTCCATTGTGGAGTCCAGGCCCCTGCACACCGGCTCGATCCGCAAAATAGATGCGCCATCCACGGCTCCGTCATCAGAGTTAAACCCTGCCAACTGATCGGCTCGATTAGACAGCCGGATTAGCAGTTTTTTCGAGGCACCGGATTTGCCCCCAAGTCGCTCCTGTTGCAGGGCGCAGATGCCCTGCAACAGGACGACCACGGTGTTCCGCCTCATTCCCCCCTTAAGGATTATTGTGAAAAACAATGACGCCTTCGTCGAAGACCGCTCCTTCGACTGGGTTCCACCGTCGGAACGCACAGGCAATTATCAATCTCAAACCCAACTCTGCTTCATGGTCAACGCGCCGTTCTCTAGGGCGGCGACAGGAACTCTGACCCCGTTTTCCCGACGGGGACTGTCCTGGAATGACGTCGATGCTCTTCGGGAGCATCACAAAGATGGGCCTGCGGCAGATTATTCACTCCAACGCGCAACCCGGCGTCAAGCGGTGGCGACAAGCAGCAGCGCCGCACAAGAGGAGATCGCGCGGTGACAGGAACATTGAGACTGCTCTGGCCCCAATGGCAGGGTGCCGAACCCGGCGCTGTAGACGCCCTCACTCCAGAACTCAATCAGAAAGAGGGACGCCTGGCATACGGGATCGGCGGCAACATCGCTGCCTTGCTTGCCCCACCTGCCGCCTGCCCTACGGCCACCGTTCCCGTCAGCGACTACGACCCGGCACTTCCCAAGGAAGACGGCATCGAGGCAAAGACTGAGGTTCTCCGACAGAACAGCGCCGCACTGGAGCTAATTGCTGCGGCAAACCCTGATCGCATCGTGACCATCGGCGGTGACTGTGCTGTCAGCCTAGTCCCCTTTTCCTACCTTGCCGCCAAATACGGAGACGACTTCGCCGTCGTATGGCTGGACAGCCACGCCGACTCCAACCTTCCCCACGGACCCAACGCCGGGCTCAACACCATGGTCGTCACCCACCTCCTTGGTAAAGGCGACCAGGCAGTGCTCGCCGATCTGCCCGGAACGGTTTCCCCTCCCCAAGTACTCCTGGCAGGAGCTCACGGCTGGGATGACCAGGACGCGACCAACGTCAAAGAGTGGGACCTGACCGTGATCCAGCCCGCCGAACAAAGCGTCTTCGTTTCATCGGTACTGGAGTGGCTGCACAGATCAGGATGCCGCCACGTCGCAGTTCACTTTGATGTTGACGTCATTGCCAGCACCGATGCGGCACTGGGAATGGCCCACGAGCCCGATGCCGTAACCGCGGCCACGGCCCTGGGCACGATCACAGCGATCGCGGAACACTTCGACCTGGTCGGCCTCACGGTGGCCGAGTTCGTGCCCCGGGAGGCAATGAAGCTGCGCAGCATTCTGCAGTCTTTGCCCCTCCTTTGCTGACATCGCCCCGCTGAGGTTTCAGACAAGGCAAAAGAGATATAGGGACAGGCGCAGCAAGCTCCTGAACCTGTGTCCCTCCTAACCGATGGAACTGAAACTGGTGACGACAGCATCGAGCTCACCTATCAAGTACCTTCCGGCACCACAAAAGAACTCGGCCTCCTATAACTGCACGGCCGCCAGCAGCTCGGATTCTCCAGGGCTCGGAGGCAGTCGATGCGTCCAACCAGCATCTTTCGTTGATGCATCCTAACAGGTACCTCCCAGGCAAAAGGCTCCAAAAGAAAACACTCGGATGAAGAACAACCAAAGAGAGCCGGGACCACATCCGGTCACAACCGAAGCCAACCATCAATGGTGGAAACCAGGAATGCGGGAAGTCAATGTCCAAAGCGGGGCAGACGCAGAAAGTGCCATCGAAGAGGCAATTGCAGTTGTTACCGAATCCGCAGAGCATTACGAAACAGGAATCCTAGTGACCCGTATCAGTCAAGACACGTACATCGTGCGCGCACATCCAACGGTCCCCTACGGACTGGTCCGGCAACAGCGTATGAACCCGGACAGTCGAGGCACAACGTGGCCCTCTCCCGCAACGGGGACCGCTTCCACGTGATCAAATGTCTCAGTCGACCGAGCCGTTGAGATTCTGACTGGGGCGCCGGTGCCTGATAAAGCAAGTTTTTTGATCGTCTTAAGCCATGTTGAACGACACCCAAAGCTGACGCATGGCTCCTTGTCTGGGTCCTAGGAACAGCCGGAGCTTGTCTGCGTTTGAACAAGGAGTTAGGTCCCCCGCCCACAGCCGGGGACAATTCTCATAATTTATCCGCTACTGCTGCCAGCGAGCTATCCCAAGGGCTCCCACTTCCAGCCGTGGATAACCTGAATTGACCCCAGCCATGGACGGGATCAGAGTCGTCAACAGTTCCGGCCGCGTGATCAGCAAGCACGGCTTCGAACGGCCGAGGCAGGTTGACGGAAGGGCAGCTGGTACAGGATGAGCCGTCCGTGGACGATGGCAAGGACGGGTTCGAGCGCAATCGGCAGCACAGGCACCAGGGTGGCAAGCCGGCCGCAGCGGCTAGAATCCCTGGGGGTCAGTTGGCCAGCCGCCTGCGGCACACCAATAACTGCTGCCGTCGTGGCGGTGATAGGCACGGTGAGCGAGAGCACGCCGATTCCGGGGAAACGATCCGCGCTACTCTGGGTGAGAAGAATATAGGTGGCGTTGATACACATCCATCCTGAGCCCGACTGCAAATACTGTCGGGCCGGTTCGTCTGTTCGATCGCCTGCTTAAATTTTTTCGTTCGGCAGAACGGGGGAGGGTCGCCGCAGTTGTACGCTGCGGCGACCCTCCGAAAACTCACCGGCTGGTGGGAGTAGCCATCTTGATATCGTCTGCGAGCACGACCTCGTCGACATCCCCGGTGTTATCGCGGATGGTACGGGATGCAACGAGAGTGACAATGCACAACGCTGCCATATAGGCGGCGATCCACCAGATACTGACCGGCAGCAACGCTACGGCGATGAGCGGAGCGAGCCCTCCCCAAAGGGGCGAGCTGAACTGGTACCCGAGGCTTGCCCCGCTGTACCGCAGTCCAGCCGGAAATGACTCTGCAATGAGCGCCGGCTGGGGGCCGTACTGCATGGTCCAGGGAACGAGTGAAAGAACAACGGTCACGGCCACAACAACGGGATGGCCGGTGTTCAGGAGCCCGAAGTACGGGAAGATGAATAGCAGCTGAAGCATCGTGCCAATCACGTAGGTGCGTCGCCGGCCGATCCGGTCCGACAACCAGCCGAAAAACGGCACGGTGAACATTGCGATTGCTGAAGCTCCAAGGACACAGTTCAGAATGAATTCCCTACTGAAGCCCAAGACGGTCGTGCCGTATACGAGCACGAATGATGCGAAGACGTAGTAGGGCGCATTTTCTCCGGCTCGAAGGAAAATGATGGTAAGGATTTCGCGCCAGTTTTTGCGGATCACCTCAATAACTGGTTGCTTAGCAACAGCGCCCATAGCCTTGGTCTTCTTGAAGGCTGCTGATTCATCCACCTTCGCGCGCATGTAGAAACCCACCAGAATAAGCAGGACAGAGACATAAAAGGGCCAGCGCCATCCAGCGAAGGGGCCGGAGCCGACGAAATCGTCACCCGTAACAGCAGAAACGAACGAAATGACACCAGTGGAAATTAGCAGGGCCACCGGCACACCGAATCCAGGCCACGCAGCGTAAAATCCCCGCTTTTCCTTAGGCGCGGCTTCCATGGCGATTAGGACGGCTCCGCCCCATTCCCCACCAACCCCGATGCCTTGCACAATGCGCAGGACCACGAGAAGAATAGGGGCCCAGATACCAATCTGTTCGTATGTCGGCAGCATGCCAATGGCCAGAGTGCCAAATCCCATGATTAGGAGTGTGCTGATCAGAGCGGCCTTTCGGCCGATACGGTCTCCCATATGCCCGAAGATAACTCCGCCAAGTGGACGGGCGAGAAATCCGACGGTGTATGTGCCAAAGGAAGCCAGAACGGCGAGCTGGGGATCTGAATCCTTGAAAAAAACCGTGGGGAATACCAGTGCCGCGCAAGTAGCGTAAATATAAAAGTCATACCATTCGATGGTTGTTCCTACCGTGGCCGATACCAGCGTCCGGCGTACGCTGGATTTAGTTTCGACTGCGACCGTTGACGCTCCTCTCATGATTCCTCCAGAACAGTGATCGGGGCGGCAAGGCGAGTAAATCGAGTAAAGGGGCCGAGGCCCCGGTTGCTCGAGGAAGTACTGCGGTCGTCCAGGCCCGCTCTTTCGTGCAGATCGAGGCAGAGGCGGGCTGGGCGGGCCTGTTTATGGGCGGTAGCAAGGACAGCTGGCCGCCGGTGCTCTGCAGCAGGGTAAGTGCCAGGAGCGTTCATAGTGTCGAACTTGAAATAGACGGGTGCTGCGTAACGAACAGTATCCGCATCCTTTTCGATCAGCGCGGCCCCAGCCTCAACTCCCTCTACAGAAGGCATTTCAATTCGGTACGCTCCACCGTCATGGAAGCGCCGGGTCACTTCTGACATCTGCCTTCGCAGCTGCCGAACCACCTCAGGAGCCAAATCATTCGAGTGCATGCAGGTAGCCTCCCATTTCCATCGCCATTGATGTTCGATATTTCGAATGATTGTCGAATTGCTGAACAAGCATAAGGCGACTTTGTTGACATGTGCAACATTCGGTACATTGTTCGAAATTGCGAATGCGGGAACGGGATAGTGAAATGGAAATGATGCGATGCCTGCCGCGGGGGGCGCAACATTGAAGGCATCAATAACTGTGGTGGCAGTATCTGGGAGATCCGAACGTCGGTACCACTGCCGTCGTGGATAGTGTCGTGTTCAGAACTAGGCTTTCGAAGGTTTTTCTGCGTGGTAAGTGACGAAGGTTCGCTAGCGATGTGCCAGGCCGTTTGCGAAGGGCCAAACGATCCACCCTCAGTCCCTGAACCTTCCATGCCGGGCAGCGGCTGCATCCGTCTCCAGCCCCCAGTCCCCCACGCTGCACGTTCTAGGACCAGTCCCCCAGGCTGGACTTTCTAGGACTCAGACGCCAGCGGCACCTTCTTCGCTTCATACCAACTTTGGCCTACCCATTGACCAGTTGAGTTGCGCGCGCGTACGCTGTTCGAAACACCGACTAGTGTTCCCCATTTCGAACAAGGAGAAGGCATGATGAACGATTGGAAAGTTGAACCGCGGCGACGCAGTTTCCTCCAAGCCAGCGCGGCGTTGGCCTTCTCGGCCGCCTTTGCGACTGGTTGTGGCATCTTGGACCAGAAGTCGTCAACCGGCGTGGAAGGCAAGAAAGGAGGGAAGTTCCTTCTCTCCTTCGACGCTTTGGATATCGACTTCTATGTGAACTGGGAAAAAGGCGGCCGTGCCGCTGCTGAGGCGCTAGGGCTGACGTATGCCAAGTCCGTCTCGAACTACGACGTGTCGGTACAGCGTTCCGCATTTGAAGATGCGGTCGTTCAAGGGATTCAGGCGGTTGGTATGACCTCCCCGGACGAGGGTGCAACTCCCTCACTTATTCAGTCGCTTGCCAAAAACAACATATTTGTGGCGAACAATGGCACTAACGCCCCGTGGAACACGCCTTTTGATAACGGCAGCCACCACATCGCCTACCACGCCCCGGATAACTACCTCGCTGCCCGTCAGGTGGCAAAGGTGCTCTTCGACGCCATGGGCGGTTCTGGCAAGCTCGTTCATATCGAGGGCGTGCGGGGGCTGTCGCATGACACTGAACGCACCCTGGGACTCGACTCCATGCTCAAGGAGTATCCGGGCGTCCAACTCGTGGCACGTCAGCCTGGCAACTACAACCGAGCAGATGCCCAAGGTGTCATGGAGAACATCTTGAACGCACACCCCGATGTTGCCGGCGTATTCGTGCAGAACGATGACGGCGCGCTGGGGGTGATGTCAGCGCTTCAAAGTGTTGGTCATAAGGCATTGGTAACAGGCATGGACGGCATGCCCGAGATGCTGAGCAAGATCCAAAGCGGAGAAGCACTGGCAACCTGGGTGCAGGATCCCAGCTACCAAGCAGGCCTCCAGGCAGTACTCCTGTTCGATGCGTTGAACGGCTGGACACCACGCACTCCGGAACGCATGATGATGCCCGGCACGTTCATCATCGACAGTCCCAAGTCCGCCGAACTGTACAAAAAAATCCTTGAAAAGGGTTCTCCTTACGACTGGGCGAGGATGTCGAGGACCCTGCACCCCAATGACTGGGACATGCAAAACCTCATGTCTCCGATCGATCCCAACGCATTCTGGGAGCGGCGAACGGGCGAGAAGCCTGCCGGGTATGTGCTTCCTGCAGAGTTCCAGAAGTCTAAAGACTCCGGGGAATGGGATGCCGTCACCCGCGAGTACGCCGGATTCAAGATTGATCCGCTCGCCGAGGTGAAGGCGGCCACCAACTACGGCGGAGCCTTTGTGGGCGCCGGCCAATGAGCGAGGCTACTCTGACGGACGATTCCGTGACACAGGCCGGCAACGTCCTATTGGAAACCGAAGGGCTCACTAAGAAGTACGGAGAGTACACAGCCCTCAACGGAGTCTCACTCGAGGTTCGTCGGGGTGAGGTGCTCGGTTTGATCGGCGAGAACGGTGCCGGCAAATCAACGCTGCTAAACCTCATCACCGGCACAACCGATCCGACGTCGGGGACCATGCGACTTCGGGGTCAGAAGTACTCCCCCCGGAATTACCGAGACGCCAGCCAAGTCGGGGTCTATCGGGTCTTTCAAGAGCTTGCACTCGTCAGCACCATGTCCGTGTATGAGAATCTGTTTCTCGCGCACGAGCAACGCTTCCCTGGATTCGGGCCTCCACGGATGGCCGCGATGAAGACCCGGGCAAAAGCACTGCTACAGAAATACGATCACAGCCACGTCGACGTTACCCGCAGCGTGGGCGAGCTCGACTTTCCCACCCGTCAGATCCTCGAAGTGATCAAGTGCATCGGACTCTCTGAACTATACGGAGTCGAACACCCGGTCATTCTCCTCGACGAGCCAACCACCGCGCTCTCCTTGGATGAAACGGTGTTCTTCGCCGACTTCGTTCGCCGTATCCGGGACGACGCGGGAATCATTTTTGTGTCGCATCGCCTTGAGGAACTGATCGATTTGAGCGACAGACTCCTCATCATGAAAGACGGTGAGGTTGTTGCCCGCACTCCCGATTTCGCCATGACCCCTCATGCCATCCACGCGTTGATGGTCGGCCGAGAGCGAGATGAAGGGTTCTACCAGGAGCATAAGCAAACCGAGGAGGCCGGGACCGAGGCCGTCCTGCGATGCCGTGACCTTGTCGATTCGCAGGGCGAGTTCTCCGGGATCTCATTTGACCTCCACAAAGGCGAGATCCTCGGGATCGGCGGGGTCGTCGGGTCGGGAAAGAGCGCGCTTGCCGCATCTATCTACGGTTACGGGTCCCCGCTCGCGTCAGGCGCCGTCGAAGTCAACGGTAAAAAAGTGGATAAGGTTACTGTCGCTGGGATGATGCGCCGCGGACTGGGCTACGTACCCCCCGAGCGTGGGGATGTCGGAATGCTCTTGGACCATTCCGTGAGCTGGAATTTGTCACTCCCCCGCCTGGGTCCAGGGGATCTCGACAGGGGGCCAATCAAAACCCGCTCGGAAACAAAGTCCGCTGTAACGATGATTGGGAAATTCGGCATCAAGACCCAAGGACCGGAGCAGGCGGTTGTCGAGCTCAGCGGCGGCAACCAGCAGAAGATCATGATTGCTCGCTGGGTGGCCAGACGATCCTCGATTCTCTTCCTGGATAATCCCACTCGCGGCGTCGATGCAGGGGCCAAGGCCGAAATCTACCGCCTCTTGCGTGACCTCACCCTTGAGGGCGTCTCCATCCTCCTCGTGAGCGATGACCTCCTGGAGCTCATCGGGCTCTCTGACCGCATCCTGCTCATGAAAGACGGGGTTGTTGTCCACGAGCAGCAGACCCCCCCTTCTGCCAAGCCTGAGGAGTCGGATCTCATCTCTCACATGATCTGATTCGTCCACCGAGCACCAGTTCAACAACAAAGCGAGCATAGCTATGAGCAAAACCATAACCGAGCCCATCCAGATTGAGACCGGGAGTCGGAAAAGCAGGCTAATCGGAAATTTGATGACACGCCGGACCGGGGGTCCCCTCTTAGTACTTGTGATCCTGTTCGTAGGATTCAGCATCATGAGCACACAGTTCGGGACACCAGCGAACTTTATGAATCTGACGCGTCAATCCTCGGTGCTGCTGCTGATCGCATTGGCAGGAACCTTCCCAATCATCATGGGAAGTATTGACTTGTCAGTCGGTGCCATCGCGTCCCTGGCCGCGGTGTCGGGAGCCGTGCTGCTCCGGGACTATGACTCGCCGATGATGCTGCTCCTGGTCCCCCTGCTTGGCGCCTGCGCCGGAGCAATAAACGGGCTACTCATCGCCTACGGAAAATTACCCAGCTTTATGGTGACATTGGGGTCGATGTTCGTGTTCCAGGGAGTCGTCCTATACGTCTCCGAAGGGACACCCATCCCGGTGGGTGACCTCGGCGGGTTTGGCGACTTCTTTGCCGGCAGCTTCCTCTTTGGTTTCCCAAACATCGCAGTGTTCGCCCTTATGGTCATGCTCGCCGTGGCTGCCGTCGCGAAATGGACACGATTCGGACGTTTCGTCTACGCCATAGGTGGCGGAGAATCAGTCTCCACGCTCTCGGGTGTTCCCGTTCGTCGAGTTAAGTTCCTCGTGTTCGTTGTCTCGGGCGCGTTGGCGTCGGTCGGCGGAATCCTTCTGATGCTTCGAGTGCAGTCCGGATCTCCCGGCATCGGCGACCCCTTCCTTCTCGCCGCGGTCGGAGCAATTGTGGTTGGAGGAACCCCGCTTACGGGCGGCTTGGGTGGGCCGCACCGCACCCTTCTGGGAGTTGTCATCATGGGAGGGCTGGCTAACGGAATGAGTGTTGCCATGGTGCACCCGTACCTGCAGACAGTCATCACCGGCGCTGTGGTCGTCGGCGCCGTAGCACTGACGATTGACCGGTCGCGACTATCAGTGGTCAAGTGAGGCCACCGTGCCGAACCTCGGATGACACTCAAAAACCAAGGCATGGTCCCGATTCCTTCTGGTGATTTGCCGTTGCTTTCGATAGCACAAACACAACTCCTTCTCGACAGTGGGAAAGTCGCGTACGCCGATCTGGCGGAGGCATTCGTCACCCGCTGCCGCCGGTTGAGGGAGACGCTGAACTGCTTCGAGGACGAGTTTTATGAGTCGGTACTCGCCGCCTCGCGCCTTGGGGACGAAAACCAGCCCCCGGGAGTGTTGCGCGGCGTGTATCTCGGGCTCAAGGACAACATCACGAGCAGTGAAGGTTCGACCTCGAACGGATTCCGCCGGGCGCCCACCGTCCAGCCAGGTGTTTCGACCATCGACCGAAGACTGCGGGCCGCTGATGCGTCCGTTCTGGGGAAGCTGGGCATGCCGGAGGGCGCCTTCACGGAGCATCTTCCAGAGCGTTCTGTCCCACGGAACCCTTGGGACCCCGCGCTGTGGCCAGGCACGTCCTCAAGCGGGGCGGGAGTCGCCGTTGCTTCTGGCCTTGTTCATGCAGCGATAGGCACCGACACGGGCGGATCTCTCCGTTTCCCCGCGGCGTGCAATGGAGTGACATCTTTGCGGCCGAGCTATGGCGGGATCAGCAGATACGGCGTATTTCCGCTCGCCCCGTCCTTCGACCAGCCGGGAATCATTGCCCGGAGCGCCCAAGACGTCCAGACAGTCTTTGATACCGTGGCGGGCTGGGACCCACTGGATGTAACAACTATTGGAACTAACTCGCGCAGTTCACAACTGGCTGCCGGAGCGATCGTCGTGGGAGTGGACACAGCGTGGACACTCGAAGACGTAGGGGCGTTCGCGCGCAGCGGCATGCAAAATGCCATCCTCGCTCTGGAAAACACCGGTATCGCCGTGAGAGAGACCGTGATGCCGGATGCGCACAGCATCGCTGACGATTGGTGGACGATCGCCGCGTACGAGGCCAGACTGGCCTACGACCGGATGGGCCTTTTAGAAGACATGGCACCGAAGGGTGACCTACGCCAGTTCCTCGAAGCTGGCTACCGTATCCAAGACGCTGCGTATTTCGAAGCCCAAGAGCGGCGCGAACGTTATAGGCAAGCAGTGTTAGAGACGTTCGAGGGGGTTGATTGCGTACTGACTCCTGTTCTCCCAGACGGGGTCCCAACGGCCGCGAGCCTTGAAACGATAGGTCCCGCTGCGATCAATCGTCTTCACAAGTTCGTGGGGATTGCGCCCTTCGCAGCCCTTCCGGCGCTGACCCTTCCATCAGGGGACGAGGAACCTGTTCCCCCGGCGGTTCAACTTCTGGGTCATCCCAACGGCGACCGTATGCTCCTCTCAATCGGCATTGCACTGCAGGAAACGACCCGATGGCACCTTCTTCACCCGCCGGTCGACTGAGGCTGCTCAATGCAGCGTTCCGGCAGACACGAATAGGCTTTTGAGGTCACTGATGCCAGTGATCCCCGGGACGACTTGCCCGCGTCCCGGGCCTTCGTGCTGGTGAACGACGACAAAGATCTCCGTGGCCTTCTACATGGATCCCTGGCAGCAACTCTTCCCGCGCTGTTCCCCATAGAGCACCCAGCTCGGGCCTGGGCATGTCCTACAACATCCCAGCAGCGGTTCTGGGCGGCACCGCACCGCTCATCATCGAGACCATCATCCGCGGTACGGGCACCCGTATTTCCGCAGTTTCTACCTATCAGCGACGGCGCTGGTTGGACCCCTTGCCGTCCGTACCGGCGGGCCACCCCTGACCCGAATGGCTACCGCCCCCGGCCGACCCCTCAAGCCTCGAAGCTGCCCACGCACCAGGCACAAACCCGTGCGTGCGCGTTCCGGGATGAGTCGTCCTCACTGGAAAGAGCTCCAGGGGCGCACCAGGTACAACAACACAGGGCTGGGCGACCACCGTACGCGCGGGAAAACACTCTCTGTGTCGCGCGAAACGAACACGGAAGTCGCTGGGAGAAATGTGCAGGCGCTGATTGAAATTCGGCGCACAGATTCCGAACTGCCAAAACCGAAGCCGTGGCCGCCCTGGAATCACTATGCCCAGCGGCCAGCAACGCTTCGGCTTGCTCCAACCGCAAGGCAGAGGCCGGAACGGCAACGCCGGAGACAAGGCGACGTGACCGCATCTCTCGTCCGACACGGGCGGCTTGGGCATCAAGCGCCCGCGCGAACCGCGATCGCCTGACAGACCGACCGGAAGCGAGGCGCCTCGGGGGCGGCGGAGATGCGGCAGGGGCTATGTCGAGAGCTGCGCGGCTGCCAGGTGGGAGCGGTCAATGCATTGACATGAGGAATCACCCTTCAACGGTTCTCCGCACTGCCATGCGCCAGGGCTTGCACCGACCATGGACCCGAGCCATGACCATTCGAACAAACTGCGGGAAGGAGCACGATGACCACAAGCCGGACATCGTGCCACCGTAGCCGGTCTCCTATGAGCAACCAGCCATGACGACAGCATTGCCTTGTCCTCCTTGGCCTACCGGGTTTGGAAAGTTGGCGAGCCTTGGGCGGCGATCAGGATTGTCCTGGCGCCGCTCATGCCCCAGGAAGGGGACTATCTGCGGCGTTATACCGCTTCCCGCTTGGAAGCAGCAGTGCGTGCAGCAGGAGTCCCGCCCAGGCGGCGAGTCAGATCAGCGGCGCCGTCCAGAACTATCTTTCCCAGTCGATGCCTAATGTCCTCATTCCAACGGTTCGTCGGCACGGAAATGCTGATTCCGGCAACAACGGTGCCTGTGACATCACGAACCGGCGCGGCAATGCACGCAACATCCTCGTTGGATTCGCAAAACTCCGTGGCGTAACCCGTCTCGCGGACGGCGGCGACTGCCGAGCGCAACTCATCCACGGTGGCGATGCTCCGCACGGTCATTTTTGGCAGGTCCCGGTGCTGGCTGTAGATCGAATCAAATTCCTCCGGGGTGAGACCGGAAAGCAGAGCTTTACCCACTGCGGTGCAGTGGGCAGGAAGCCGACGCCCTACGGCAGACACCATGCGGACTGAATGCGAGCTGTCTGCCTTGGCGATGTAAATGACGGAATCCTCGTCCAGGATCCCCACATGAACTGTCTCATTGCACTGCTCGGAGACGGACTGGCTCACGAGCTGCCCCTGCCGGCTCAAATCCACCCGGTCTTGATACCGCTGCCCCAAGGCAACTGTGGCGGGACCCAGCTCGAAGCGCTTGGTATCGGTGCCCACCTCCAGCAGATACTGTCGCTGGACCAGCGTGTGCACGAGCTCGTGGACTGTCGTTCGAGGAAGCCCCAGACGAGCTGTGATGTCGGGAGCTGCCAAAGTGTCATGCTCGAGAAACAATTCAAGTGTGTCCAAAGCCCGGGCAACTGCCGGAACTGGTCGTGCCACTGAACCCTCCAATGTAGACTTGCAAAAACTACTATTCGAAGTATCGCACGTCGTTCGCTATTTCGTCGACTGTTTTGGAGGGGCTGCCTTGCATCATACCCGCAGTTCGGAACCGGACTCTTGCCGGGCACCAGTTGATATGGAAGCCCTCGCCCACGGCTCATTCGTCGATCTTCTGCTCTCACGCACTGACGATGATGCAGTCTTCCTGATCGAAAGCGGCGCAGATGGCACACGCACAGAGTGGACAGTGCAGCAGTGGCGCAACGCCGCGATCAGCGGCGGCCGACAGCTCGTCGAGGCCGGCGTCCGTCCAGGCGACCGGGTAGGAGTTCCGGCCCGGAACTCCGCCTTGTCTCTTCTTTCCATGTTCGCCTGCTGGACCGCGCATGCGTGCTGCGTGCCGCTTGAAACAGAGGGCCTTTCCCCCGATGGCTGGAACCGGGCTCTGGACTCCACCGATTGCCGCTTCCAGGTGCATTTCGGCGAAAGCCTTTATGACGGAAGTGACCTGCCGGCGTCCGCCGCGTCGTGCCCCTCGGTTGTCCTCGCTCTGCCTTCCGCCACCGATGAGAGCGAACTTTCTCCACCCCCCGTTCCGGCTGCTTGTGGTGAAGTGATCGGTCTTTGCCTGTACAGCAGTGGCACGACAGGAGCTCCGAAGGGAATCAACCTTCAATATCGGAATCTTCTCGTAAACCTCGACTCCATGCAGACCGCTTTCGGCTGGACTCCCTCCGACCGCGTCATGACAGTCCTGCCGATTAGCCATGGAAATGGCCTCATTATCGGCTCTCTGTTCCCTTGGTATTGCGGCGCTTCCGTGGTGCTTTCTGAACGCTTCAGCCGGCAGGCGTTCTGGGAAGTTGCGGCAAAAGAGGGCGCTACGGTCTCCAGTGTGGTGCCAACCGTCCTCGCCTACCTGGACTCTGACAAGGATGCGGTTTGGGCGCCGGATTTCCGCGAGTTCGTTTCGGGCAGCGGCCCGCTTTCACGCTCCCTGGCTGGCAGGGTATCTGCCAGAGGCCCGGCTATCCGGCAGATATATGGACTCAGCGAAACTACGTGCATCGTCACTATGACCCCTGCGCTCCCTGCTGCCTTGGACTTCCAGCCCGATCCCGCACTTAGCCATCTGGTGTCCGTGGGACCGGCGGTACCTCATGCGGATGTTGCAGTTCTCGACCGCTCAGGCGCACCGGTTGGGCCGGGAATTTCGGGGGAAGTCGCGGTGCGGGGTTCTGTGATCATGCATTCGTACCACGGCCAGGATCCGAGCCGGTTGGAGAGCCAGCCCTGGTTTCGGACCGGAGACCAGGGCTGTTGGGTTGCCGGGCCTGATGGGTTGCCCTGGTTTTACATCACGGGTCGGCTAAAGGACATTGTCATCCGTGGTGGCCTCAACATTTCACCCGTCGAGGTCGAAGACGCACTGCTGGGACACCCCCGCATCGATGAGGTCTTGGTTTTTGGAGTTCCCCATGAAGCGCTGGGCGAGGAGATTGGCGTGGCCATCGTTTCCCATGCGGGCATCAGTGAGACCGAAGTGCGCCAGTTCGCGGAAACCGTCCTGGAAAAAGCAAAACGTCCGTCCCTGATCACCCTTGTACCGTCCATCCCCAGGACCCGGTCGGGTAAAGCGCAACGTCAGAGCTTCTCGCAGACCCTGCTGGCAGAGCTGCGCACGTCCGGAGATGCGAGTGAGGCCGCTCGGGGAACGAGCGATGTATGAAGATCCCGCCCGGGCCGGACGGCAAATCTGCTGCAAGGGTAGAAAGGTGCGGCGGATTGCAATGGCCACCGGCCGGTCCGCAACGAACGGCGGCCGCCGGACTCAAAATTTGAGCCCGGCGGCCGGAATCCATGATGTAAAGGTAACGGGTACCTGGCAGCTACCGTAGCTGGCGCAGGGTTATGCGATGGCTCCGGCGTCGCGAAGTTCCTGAAGCTTCGCCGGGGAGTATCCCAAAACATTGGCCAGCACTTTGTTCGTGTCTGCCCCGAGTTTTGGCGGCGAAACGATCGGGGTTCCTGAGTTGCGGCTGAGGCGAACGGGTGATTTGACCACCGTTACCTCACCGGCGACAGGATGTTCGGTGGTCATGAAAGCGCCGTTAGCGGTTGCCTGCTCATGGGAAAGCACCGCATCATGTGTCAGCACCGGGGCGCAGAGGATGTCCGCGGCGTCCAGACGTTTCAAACACTCCTCCGTGGAGAAGCTGGCCAACGCTGCGTCGAGAAGAGGCCACAGCTCTCCCCTGTTGGTCAATTGCGATTTCAGGTCCTTGAACCGTTCCTCTTTGCTGAGGTCGTCCATGTCAAAGGCGTTGCAGATGTCCCGGAGCGGGTTCTCACGGAAAAGACCGACGATGGTGATCCACCCATCCTCCGTCTTGAAGACGCCGGCCAAGTTGTCTTTGACGAAGTTGGTTTCCTTGCCCCGCAATTTCCACTGGGTCAGCTCTTGAAGCTGGGCGAAAAGCATCGTGTCGAAGAGGTTAACCTCAACGTGCTGCCCAAGCCCACTTTGCTGACGCTCAATCAGGGCCAGCAGGATCCCCTGCACCAACGCCTGCCCGGCCCCGAAATCGGCAAAGGACACAGGATGCAGCTGCGGCCGTCCGGCAGCATCGCGCGCATGATTGGCTGCACCCGACAGCGACTGGGCGAGCATATCCTGTCCCCCCTTGCCCGACAGCGGCCCAGTGGGCCCAAAACCGGTTCCTGATGCGTAGATCAGGTGGGGGAACTCGGCATGCAGTTCCTCGAATCCCAGTCCGGCCTTTTCAAGTACACCCGGTCGGAAATTTTCGACCAGTACGTCAGCTTCGCTCACCAGCTCCCGGAGAACCGCGATTCCCTGCTCCGATTTGAGATTGACGCACACGGATGATTTGTTCCGATTCAGGCTCAGGTAATACGCACTTGTATCGATGTCTGTGGCGTGCTGATCGATGTGCCGGATGATGTCTCCAACACCTGGCCTTTCGATCTTGATCACCTTGGCGCCAAAATCCGCCAGAGTCTGAGTGGCGATAGGACCGAATTCGACCTGGGTGAAGTCGAGAACGGTTACTCCGTCGAGGGGTAGACGTGTAGGACTGTCAGGCATCTGCTTTTCCTCCTTTTTCGAAGCAGTACAAAAGGTGGGTGGCGGCAGCGACGACGTCGCCGTTTTGCCGGGTCACTGTGACTCTTCCCTTGGATTTGTTTCCGCCGGCTTCTACTTCGACAAGTTCGTAGGTAACGGTCAAGGTGTCGCCGAACAGGGCTGCCTTGGGAAACCGTACGCGGTCATAGCCGTAGCTGACAGCATCGATGCCCAGCTTGTTGATCATCGCCACTGAAGCGGTAGACATATAGCCGACCAACAGCGCGCCGTGGACGATCCGCTGCCCGTAGGGCGAGTCTGCCATGTACTCATGGTTGACGTGGTTGGGGCTGAAGTCGCCCGTGACACCGGCGAAGGCGTAGACGTCGTACTCACCGACGGTCTTGCTGAACGTGACGGTCGTTCCGATGGATTCCGTGGAAATCATGCGACTCCTGATGTAGCGATCCGTGGAGTCAACTCTTGCACATGGACGTGCCCGGCAAGAGTGCACAGGCTTTCAAACAAGAAGTAGTCGCCGAAGATCAGTTCGACGTTCGTGGCCTTGTCATGCGGGCGAGTGTCGGGGCGCTTGGTGAAGCAGCCTGCGGTCAGTATTCCGGCGGGCCTGTTATCGTCGGCGTCCGTGGGGGTTAGGTACTCTGACAGCATTGTTGCCAGAGACCGCTCTGCTGCCTCCCGGTACCGGTCGCCCTCGCCGGGGCCCAGCAGGTGGGCAAGCCGGAGAAGGCCGGCTGCGACGATGGCCGCTCCTGCGGTATCTCTGGGTGCAGCAGGGATGTCTGGGTCGTCAAAGTCCCAGTAGGAGACACCGTCTTCAGGGACGTTGGCAATCCACCAGTCAGCGGTCGTGCGTGCCTGGCGGATCCAGACGTCGCTGCCGGGGATGGCCAGTGCCATGGTGGAGGCATAAAGGATCGCCCATGCCTGGGCGCGGGTCCAAGTACTTGAATCGCTGTAACCCTTGTGCGTGTGGTACCGGATAACAGTGCCGTCGGTCGGATTGAGGGTTGAGGACTGAATAACGGAGCCGTCGTCCCGGATGTGGATGTCGAGAACCCGGCTGGTGTGTGCCACTGCAACCTTGAACATTTCGGCGTCCTGCGTCTCGCCGGCCGCCCAAATGAGCAGGGGGCTGGCCTGGAGGCTGTCAATGCTCGAATCGGTTGTCCCCACATTCTGGCCTTCTTCGGCGCTCGGACCGAGAGGGATGAGACCCAGCCGTTCGTCAAACATCCCCGAAAGATGCTTGGCGCAACGGATGGCTGTCTCGCGGGCGTCCGTATCCCCGGACAGCATGTAGCCCAAGGCTCCTGCGTGGTAGAAACCGAAGCCCTTGAAGGCGGTTTCGAGGAGTACGCGCGGTTCCATCCGTTCCAGCCAGCGATGGGCTGCGGTTGCGAAAGTCTGGTCACCGGTTACACGCGCGGCCAGCCAAAGTTCACCGACCCAGGCGCCGCCGGTCCAGTCGCCGTCGTCCGTCAGGGTCCACTCGCCCGTGGTCGTGTCTGCCCAGTGTGGAAACTTGTCACCAACGCTCGCCATGGTCATCCTGATTCGGCTGAGGATATTGCCAATCGCGGGGTCCATTAGAGTGCTGAGAGCTGGAGTGGGCGTCATGCCGACCGTCCTTCCGCCAGGACACCTGCGAGAGTGCTTTCGGAAGAGTCAGGCCGGGCGATCTCCTGGGGAATGCCGAGATCCGCCGCCTTCAGCGGGGACATCTTTGCTTCGGGGTAGTAGCGCTCCAGGAAGTTCAGTCCCATTTCGGCACGGCGGACGCGTTCCTTGCCGAGGCGGATTGCCAACTCGCTCAGGTGGGAGCCGCTGGGGTACAGGAAAGGCGAGTTGCGAAGCCCGAACTTGACATAGACCGGAGCAGCAACACGGACAATCTCGGCGATCTCGTAGTAGCGGAGGAACCCGCCCAAGTCATCCGGGGACTCGATATAGATGTCGATTGGAATGTCCACGGCGGCCCTGATGGCTGCCAGCTGGGCCAGGGAGAGGTCCGTCGGTACGTTGTAGGTGTCTGCCCCGAGCGATTCAGCAATCCGGATGGAGGCAGGGTTGGAGAAGCCCATCTGCACGCTTACCTTGATAACAAGATCAGCGGGCAACAGGCCCGATTCGCGCATTGCCGATGCCAGGCTCAGCACACCGGCATCAGTAACCAGAACACTGCGCAGTCCGGACGCGGCGATGCGCTGGATGTCTTCAAGACCGTAAACGAGCTGCTCGGCACCGCGCGCCTGGGTGGCCAGGCCACCACTCGTTGGTGCTGCGCTACCGGCGCCCGTGTCCCACGCCGCTGTCGGCCGGGCGAAAAGGCTGACCTCCACGCCCGCGGCGCGCCCTTGGGCTGCAAAATCGGCAAGTTCTGCATCGGTGCACAACATGCCGCCGCTTCCCTGGGAAACGCGATGTATAGGGACATTGCGCAGGGCAGCTTCCTGCAGAACCGCTGCAAGTGTTTCCGGATGCTCAATGGAGGGGATCTCCACCCGGTACTGACCGCCGTCCGGAAAACGCTTGTGGCTGGTGGGCAGATCAGACAAGTCACCGCTGGGGAGATGCTGTTCCGCTAGAAAATCTCTTGTATTCTTCACACTCGCTCCATTCGAAATGTCGAACACTGATCGACTTACCGAAAGCCTAGCGATCGCGGCTCGGCCGTGTCAATGGAAGCTGCCTTAGGGGTGCGGCGTACGAGCTCAAGCCATTCGGGGGGCTCCCGACCACCACTTCGCCCGGCGCTGCTACATATGAAGCGGGGTCTATGGAGCCTTCCATGCCAGCTTCGGCGTCGGTACTGAGGTTTTGGAATTTTTGGACCATTGACGAGTCCGCCATTCAAGCGCTATGTTCAATCCGAACAGCATCCGATATTTCGAACAAAGGTGGTTGAAATGAGCAAAACCCGCGCATGGGCCATAGGCCTCTCGATTGCAGGGGTCGTTGCATCTCTCACAGCTTGCAGCTCCTCAGAAGAGCAGGCCCCGGCTGCGGCAACGGACTGCGAAAACGTCCTGAACCGGTCAGTTGACGATCTTCCCGCTTGGATTGAGAAGCCTGATCCGGTCACATCCGGATTCCGCGGAGCAAATGACAACGATCCTGCCTGGTATTCGGACCTGCAGATCTCAGATGAGCAAGTTCAGCAGGCCAAAGACAAGAAGTTCCGCGCAGTCTTTCTCGATTGGGCCGAAGCGCCCTATAACAACGCCATCGCCGACGGACTCAAAGACACCATGGGCTGCCTGGGCGGCGAAGTGGTGTCGCGCACCGTCAGCAACTTCGACCTGACAAAACTCTCAACGGACGTCAACAATGTTCTTCCGTTGAAGCCGGACATTGCCGTTATCGGTGTCATCGACCCGGACGCCACACAGGCGGCGCTCCAGCCGCTCGTCGACGCAGGCGTAAAAGTGGTCACCCTGATCCAGGCGACCAAAGGCTGGACAGCCGGCAATCAGTACGTCACGGAAATTGACTACGACACGAAGCAGGCCGGAAAGATCACGGCAAACGCAGTCGCAAAGCAGTTCCCGGACGGCGCCAAACTGGGCTACATCTACTGGGATCAGGACACTCCCAGCATTAACCAGCGTGAAAAGGCGTTCATTGACACGATCCGCAGCGTAGGCAACTTTGACGTCATAGCGCAGGAACCCATCTCAGATCCGGGCGCTGTGGAGCCGGTCGCCTCCGGACTTTTGGCACGAAACCCCGACGTCGACGTCATCTTTGCCCCATGGGACCTCCCCGCCCAAGGCGTGAAGGCCGCCCTGGCCGCTGCGGGCAAGACAGACGTCAAGGTCATCCACTATGACCTTGACCCGCAAGCTGTGACGGACATGCAAACTGATGGACCCGTATTCGGGGTCACATCGTCCCTCGTCTACGAATGGGGGCGTACCTCGGCACTTGCAGGAGTGGTTGCCGCGCTCGGGGGCGAAGTCCCGCCACTGCTCACCGTTCCGACCTTCGCCGTCACGAAAGACAACGTGCAGGAAGCGTGGGAAATCGCATACGGTCCGCATCTCGAGTTCCCGAGCGAGTGATGAGCAGCGTCGTAGCGAACGGTGCTCCTCTCTTGCCTGAGCAAGAGATGACGGCGCCTTCGTTGGAAATGCGCGGGATCGACGTGATCTTCGGAACCAACCAGATCCTTTACCAGGCTGATCTGCTGGTGCGCGCCGGCAGCGTCCATTCCCTTCTTGGGGCCAACGGCGCGGGCAAATCAACGCTGATGAAAGTCGCAACGGGACATGTCCTTCCCCACTCCGGCCACCTGGCCATCGGCGGAAAGAGTGTCAAGCCCGGTTCTGTTCAGGATTCGACTTCCGCGGGCCTGGGCATGGTCTATCAGGATCTGAGCCTCGTTCCGTCCCTGTCGGCGGCTGACAACGTGTTCCTCGGAAGACCACATACGCTCTCCCGGACTGGGATCCTAAAGCGGGGTTCGGAAGTTGACGAAGCAGCCGCCCTGTTCGAAAGACTGGGAATCTCAATTGACCCGCGAGCCGAAGTGGCGAGCCTTGGCCTGGCAGACCGCCAAGTTATCGAGATTGCAAAGGCCCTCACGTCAGCCACCGCATGTCTGATTCTGGATGAGCCAACGACCGCACTGTCAGCCCACGAGGTTGAGCGCCTCTTCCAAGTTGTCTACCAATTGAAACAGACCGGGATGGGCATTGTTTTCATCACGCATCACCTTCAGGAAGTCTTCGACATTTGTGATGACGTAACTGTCCTCAGGGATGGAAAGCCGGTACTCAGCAGCGCGGTGCGAGAGACGACGATGGCGGACATCGTCTCCGGGATTGTCGCCACCGACGTGCCCTCCGCCGCTGAGTCCTCCGGCCGTAAGTCACATGAGGGAACCAAGCCGGCACTTGCTGTGAGCAAAGTCAGCTTCAAGCAGCAAGTCCGCCAGGTCGACTTCGAAGCCCGTCCCGGCGAAATTGTGGGAATTGCCGGGCTCTCCGGGAGCGGCTCGAATGACTTTCTGCGAGCCCTTGCCGGCGTTGCCGCCGGCGCCACCGGACACATGACTCTGGACGGCAAGCAGCGCCGGGTCCCTCAATCCCCGCTGGAAGCTGCGAAGCAGGGCATCTACCTGATTCCCGGCAATCGGAAGGCCGAAGGGCTCATTCTGGGCGCGTCAGTACAAGACAACATTGCGCTGTCCGTGCTGCCGGAGTTGAGACGCGGTCCCTTCATGAGCTCCCGGAAGGGAGCCGATCTTGCAGATCACTTCATGAAAGACCTCAGCATCAAAGCCACCTCGGCATCTCAACTCGTTGACGAACTGTCAGGAGGAAACCAACAGAAAGTAGTTTTGGCCAAGGCGATCGCAACGAACGCGAAGGTCCTACTGCTCGAGGAACCAACCTTCGGCGTCGATATTCATGCCTCTGCAGAAATCGCCAATCAGATACGTGCACTGGTCAACCACGGCGCAACCTGCCTTTGGCTCACCAACGACCTGCGGGAGTTACGCGAGGCGACCGACCGCATCGTCGTATTCGTGGATGGCGAAATCACTCAGGAGTTCGCGAACTCCAAAGAGACGTCCGAATCGGACCTACTGCAAGCGATGCATGCAATCAACCAACACGCCACGAGCGAGAAGACCGCCCGTGCACATCATGGAGAAGTAGTATGACCGCCGTAGAAACCCCGTCCCGTCCCGCAGACCCTCGTGCAAACGCGGCCTCAGGCCGGCCCAAGAAAAGCCTCTGGGCCCTCATCGGCAACGGGCCAATTCCGCTGCTTTTCGCGCTCGTGGCGATTACGGTGATTCTGGGGCTGATCCTCAGCGACACAGCCTTCCTGTCCTCATCCAATCTGCTGAATATCGTCAGCCAAAGCGCCCCGATTCTGGTCATGGCCCTGGCAACAGTCTTCGTCATTACCTGCGGCGAGATTGATCTTTCCTTCGCAGCAGTTGTTCCTGTCGCCGGATATGTTGCCGCGCTCACCATGCCCGAGTACGGGTGGGCAGCCGGTGCGGCCGTTGCCCTGGCCGTCAGCGCTGCGGTCGGCCTCGTGAATGGGCTGCTTACAGTTGGCCTTGGTGTTCCGTCGTTCATTGTCACTCTTGGCACCATGGGCATACTTGACGGTGCTGCACGATGGATAACCAATACAGTCACCAAAGTGGTCAAAGATCCCACATACATTGCCATCTTCGGGGGAGGGAGCATAGGTCCCCTCTCCTCCCTCGTTATCTGGGCCGCGGTGCTCTCCGTCCTGGCCCATGTTCTCTACAAGCACACTGCCTTCGGCCGCGCTTTGCACGCCACCGGTGGCAACACCACTGCGGCCAGGTTCTCGGGCATCCGCACCGGCAGGATCAAAATCACCGCTCTAGTTCTGAGCTCGTTGGCTGGGGGCTTGGCAGGGCTTCTGTACGCTGGCCGTTTGCAATCGGTGCGATTCGATGTGGGAGCTGACGACCTTCTAACGGTCCTCGCTGCGGTCATCATCGGCGGAACCGTGCTGGCAGGCGGACGGGGAAGCATTGTCGGTGCTGTTCTTGGTGTCTTGCTGCTGGGCGTTGTTAACAACGGACTAGTGCTGCTCGGCCTGAGCATTCCCCAGCAGCTCGCCTTCCAGGGTGGCATCATCATCATCGCTGTCATCCTCAGTGCCAAGGGACGTTTTGCCGAACTGAAGAACATTTTGCAGGTCCGGCTGGGTACCAAGTCGTAGGGTCAGAGTCGGGATCCATCCGTCGCCCAGATTTGGTCGTGGAACTGCATAACTAGGCGAAAAGCAAGAGCCGAATCCTGAACCGCCCAGGATTCGGCTCTTGCTGGTTCCCCACCCGAACCGCAATGCTGGGAAGTGTGACGCTTTCCATCCACTGCTTAGACCCCAGCCGCCGTCGGCAAACAGAGGAATTTCACGCCGGACGAGCAAGGTCTCAGCCAAACGCACCGTCACTCTGCAGGTGCGTGGACAGGAGTGCAGCTACGGGCGCGTAGCCATGACGGCACCTACGATGACATGGCCTTGCCAGCATTGAAGATTGACGGGCCACATGGAAAGACGCTGGCACCCTCCCCCAGCTACCGCTAACGCAGGAGCATTCAAGAACGGTAGACAGCTGAAGGGGGTCGGCCCCGCGAGGTCCATGGCTGAGCCCAGCGGGCTCAGCAAAGACAAAGAGAAAAAGTCAGCCCGCAGGGCGCGACGGGCCGCTTCTCGCCCGCGCTACCTCGCCCAGGGTCGACCAGTCACGCTCGCCCCATCCGGCCGCCATCGCTTGGAGCAAGGCGTCCTGGATAAGACTGGCAGCGGGAAGTGAGAGGTGCTGAGCATGAGATGCCGATAGCGCCAGTCGTACATCCTTAAGACCCAACCTTGCCGTGAACCCTGCCGGCTCATACATCCCCGAAACCATCATGCCGCCGTAGTGGCTGTACACGGGCCCTGTGAACAGAGAGTTACTGATGAGCTCCAAGAACGCACGAGCATCGATCGAGTACGCCTCAACGAGGGACACGGCTTCTGCACACGTTTCGATTGCACTTGCGATCATGAAGTTCACCGCAATTTTGACCAGGTTCGCGTTCTCCGGCTTCTCCCCCAAGTCCCAGAGACGTGTTGCCAAGCAGTTCAGGATCGGCCGGACCCGTTCCATCGCAGACGCCTCTCCGGCAGCCAGAACGTGCAAGACCCCCTCGGCTGCCGCATCCGCTCGCCCCAGCACAGGGGCCGCAACATAACCAACGTCATTGCCTGCGTGGACCCCAGCTGCCTCCAACGCCAAACCCACAGAAACTGTGGCCAGATTGATGTGTACCTGACAAGCACTTGTGGCAAGGACGCCACTTTCAAGGATGCGTTCGCGGACACTCGCATCGTCAGCCAGAACACTCATGACCACAGGCTGGTCAAAAGCATCCGCGAGGTCGCGCGCAGCAATGGCTCCCGCGCGAACCAGGTCCTCTACGGCCTCTGGCGACCGATTCCACACCACTACGTCGTAGCCTGACGCCATCAAACGCCTCACCATGGGGCTACCCATTGTTCCAAGACCGACAAAACCAATCCTGCTGCCCATACTCCACACCAATCGTTGGGACTCTCACGTAAAACGGCAGTCGTTCGATACATCGAACGCTATGCGATATGTCGATCAGAGTACGTCCGGGTGCGGGTGTGGTCAACGCTGCTTGGCCCTTCCCGCTGTAATTGGCTCTCACCGGGGGGTCCACTTCGGATTCGGGCTAAGACCCCACAGGGCCAACCCCGGCGACTGCATTGACGTGCAGGCCGGACGAGTCTAGGCTGTGATCGACATAACGTTCATTGTTCGCCATTACGAACAAGATGAGGGATGACACTGTGACCGCAGCAGGCATAAGCCGCCGTTTTCCGGCAGCTCCGCCACTGCGCAAGATGTGCCTCGCCTAAGGCAGAAAGATCAACACATGAGCCTCAATGCAGAACACTCTCACGACCATGTGGTCCTTGAATCAGAGTTTGAGCATGAGCCGGTGCCGCAGGAACACCGGCGTTCCCTTCGTTCCATTTCCGCCGTCTGGCTGGGCTTTCCCATGGTCCTGACCTCAGCGGTGTTCGGCGGCACAATCATCTACAGCCTTGGTTTCTGGCAGGGCCTCGGCGCCATCCTGGTCGGCAATATTGTGCTGCTGCTTTACGTTGGCACATTGAGCTATATGGCTGGAAAGACCGGCAAAAATTTCGCGCTCATCGCTGCCGACACATTCGGAAGATTTGGCGCCAAAATTCCGGCAGGCCTTCTTGCCACGGTGGTAGTGGGGTGGTTCGCCTTCCAGGTCGGTCTCACCGGATCCACGCTTGAATCCGCGCTGGGCTGGAACCCCAGCTGGATGATCCTCATTGGCGGGGCATTCTTCATTTTCATCACCTTCGTCGGCGTTCGCGCCCTCACGATCATCGGGGTCATCGCCGCGCCGTTTTTTGCCATCATGACGGTGGTAGCCATCGCTTTTGCTGCCAATGCCGGCGGAATAGGAGAAGTTGCCGCCTACGCCGGCGGTCCAGGCGGATCAATCCTGAGTTTCGGCGCGGCTGTCTCGATCGTCATCGCGTCGTTCGCCGATTCCGGAACCATGACCGCTGACTTCACCCGCTGGTCCCGCTCCGGACGGGAGGCCGTGCTCGCGACCCTTACAGCCTTCCCCTTTGCCAATACGATCGCCCTCATGGTCGGCGGCTTTATCGTTGCGGCCGGCATGGCCATCGACCCCGCAGCAAATGGCGGTGATTTCCTTCCCGCCCTTACGAACAATGGTCCCATTCTGACCGCAATTGCGGTGGTATTCGTCTTCATCAACCTCGGCTCTGTCGCCGCCCACTGCCTCTACAACGGCGCCGTGGGCTGGAGCCAGCTGAGCGGGGGACGCATGCGGGTCCTCACTGTTGGCCTTGGTGTGGTCGGCGTGGCAGCCGCGCTGGCAGGGGTATGGAGCTACTTCGCCGAGTGGCTGAACATCCTGGGTGTACTCGTACCACCAATCGGCGCCGTACTGATCGTCGACCAGGTCATTCAGCGCCGGGCTCTCAGTCGCTCCGCCCAGGCATGGCGCGTCCAGCCGTTCGTGGCGTGGGGCATTGGCTCTCTGGCCGCCTTCCTGGTTCATTTCTACGCACCGCAGTTCTCTCAGGCGCTGGTGGGAATTATTGTCGGCGGCGTTGCCTACGCAATGATCGGGTCCAGGTCCTCCGTAGAGCCGCTACAGGCTCAGAACGACGATTCCAAGACTGCCGAATTTGCTGGAGGAGCACGATGACCGACCTAACCCAGCTGCCTGCAACTGAAATTTCCGCTCGGGTCCGGGCGAAAGAGGTATCTCCCGTAGAAGTCGTTGAGGCCGCGTTGGAGCGGGTCAACCAGCTTGATCCGAAACTTCACGCCTTTGTTGAGCTGACCGCGGAGCGGGCATTGGCCCAAGCAGCAGAGCTTGCCTCCAAGATTGCCCGCGGAGAAGACCCAGGCCCGTTGGCCGGAGTGCCGATCGCGGTCAAGGACCTGATCGCAACAGCGGGAATCCCGACACGGTCCGGCTCACCTGCTTACCGGGATTTTGTTCCCGACGAAGACGATGTCGCCGTCGAACGGGTCGTCGCCGCCGGTGCCGTTGTCCTGGGAAAGACCACCGTTCCTGAATTCGGGTACTCAGGCGCGGGCCACAACCCCATCTCTCCAGCAGCCCGCAATCCGTGGAATCCTGCGCTCACGCCAGGGGGTTCCAGCGCCGGGTCGGGTGTGGCTGTCGCGACAGGGATGAGTCCCGTTGCCTTGGGAAGCGACGGTGGCGGGTCCATCCGCATCCCCGCATCACTCTGCGGCATATACGGCTTCAAGGCATCAATGGGCCGCGTACCGCTCTACCCAGGATGCCGGGACGAGCGGTACCCCGGGCTGTCGAGCTGGGAATCGCTGGAGTGCATCGGGCCGATGACCCGGACTGTCGCGGACGCGGCACTGCTAATGTCCGTTCTCGCAGGGCCAGACCCGAGAGACCGGCTGTCTATCCCATCCGGCGATGTCGACTGGCTCACCGCGATCGAAGGGGACGTTCGGGGGCTGCGCGTGGCTTACAGCCCTGACTTCGGTTACCTTGCCGTGGATCCTGAAGTGCGGCGTATTGCAGAGGACGCCGTCGGAGTGCTGCGTGATCTCGGCTGCAAAGTGGAAACTGTGACTCCTGACTGGACTAACCCTCAATCAACCTTTTGGGGGTTGGTTGCCGCTGACAGCGACCTCACGGGGATGCGGGCGATGGCCGAAACATACGGCAAGGAAATGTCCCCTCACCTGCTGGATTTGCTGGAGAAGCCGTGGACAGCAGAGCAACTCACCAACGCCAGGCGGGACCGAAAGGCCTTTGCCAACAAGATGTGGCGCCTCATGGAAGACTACGACCTGCTGGTCACGCCGACACTGACCACGCCCCCCTTCCCGGTTGGGATGCAAGGGCCTGAGCTTGTCGACGGCCGCATGGTCCCCAACAACGCCTGGACAGGGTTCGCCTTCCCGGTAAACCTGACAGGGCAACCGGCAGCAAGCTGCCCCGCCGGATACACGAAAGACGGTCTTCCTGTAGGCCTCCAGATCATTGGAAGGCACCTTGCCGACGCCTCTGTCCTCGCAGCATCGGCAGCATTCGAATCGGCCCGCCCCTGGAAGGACGACTGGCCCCCGGCCGTTCCAGTCTCCTAGAGTCCGCCATTCGACGGAACGAAGCGATCCATACAGGAATGAGTCGGGACAGAAGAGTTTTCAGCGGCAGCTAGCCGTTGAAAAGAGGGCGGTGTGGTTGCGTTCACGCGACCACACCGCCCGTTCTTTGTCGCCCGTGCACAGAACGCAGCCGCCGGGCGGCGCCAAGAGCTAAGCGTTGACACACTCCGCCCCTCATGTTTTACTGTTCACAGAGCCGACCACTGGTCGAAATTTCGAACAAACCTGAATGCCCTAGCTGCACCCCTCGGCATCAGGATCTCCTGCAGACATTTGACGACCACCACAAAGCCAAGGATTTCTATGACAACCATTGCAGGCAGCAGCCCCTACACAGGACAGGCACTTGAGCCGGTGGCCGAAGAAAGCTCGGCTGCCGACGTCGCAAAAACCGTGGAAATCGCCGGCGAGGCTTTCTCCTACCTGCAGGGCATCGGCCGTGAAGGTCGGGCCCGACTTCTAGAAGCCATCGCAGACAACATCGACCTGAACGCCGACGAACTAATCCGCGCCGCCGATGAGGAAACAGGTATCGGCACCGCCCGCCTCACGGGCGAACTCAAACGAGCGTCCTACCAAATGCGGTTCTTCGCCGAGGTGTTGCGGGAAGGCAGCTACCTGGAAGCCGCCATCGATACCGCAGGTGATACTCCGATGGGTCCCAGGCCGGACCTGCGACGGATTCTCCAGCCTATCGGTCCCGTCGCTGTCTTCGGCTCAAGCAATTTCCCTTTCGCTTTCTCCGTTCTGGGTGGCGATACGGCCTCCGCGCTGGCCAGCGGTTGCCCTGTAATCCTCAAGGCTCACAGCTCCCATCCGAACACCTCCAAGATCTCCTTCGCCACCATGGCCGCGGCCGCGCATGCCAGTGGAGGGCCGGACGGAATCGTGGGAATCGTGTACGGCCAGAAAGCCGGTACAGAGCTTGTCAGCCATCCGCTGATCCAGGCAGTCGGATTTACCGGCTCTCTTGGAGGCGGAGGCGCACTTATGGAAGCCATCAGCCGCCGGGACCAGCCCGTCCCCTTCTATGGCGAGCTCAGCAGCCTGAACCCGCTTATCGTCACAGCAGGGGCGGCCGCCGAACGAGGCCCCGAGATCGGACAAGGCCTGGCAGCTTCGATCACTACCTCCGCAGGGCAGCTGTGCACCAAGCCCGGCGTCGTTTTCGTCCCGGCCGGGGACAACGGGGACAAGCTCGTTGCCGCCCTCACGAGTGACCTGTCCGGCAGCACCGTGTCGCCACTGCTGAACAAACGGATCTTCGAATCCTACGCAGCCATCACCGGTGCCCTCGAGAAGAACGAGAACGTTGAACAAGTAGCGGTGGGTGCGGAACCAGTCGGAGGAGGTTTCCGCGTAAGGCCGACCCTGTACAGCATCGATGCCGCACGGCTCACCCCTGAACTGATCGAAGAGTGCTTCGGCCCCTCCGCCATAATCGTTCGTTACAAGTCGGAGACGGAACTGGTCTCGGCGCTGGCCATGGTAGAGGACTCTTTGACCCTAACGCTTCACACCGGAGTGAATGAGGGCGACCTCACGGCCCGGCTGACAGAGATCGGGCGAGGTCGGGCCGGACGGATTATCTACAACGGCTATCCAACCGGTGTCGCTGTCAGCTGGGCCCAGACCCACGGAGGTCCTTGGCCGTCCACCAACTCCCTGCACACCTCGGTCGGAGCGACCGCCATCCGGCGTTTCCTTCGTCCAGTGACGTTCCAGGATGCTCCTGAGGCCGTGCTTCCAATCGAGCTTCGGGATGGAACGCCGCCCCTTCCACGGCGCATCAACGGAACGCTGATCGTGCCGCCGCGCAGCGGAGACTTCACTGTTCCATGTGCATGACGAAGGAAGCTGTGGTTCCGCAAAAGGCACTCCGGGGCACGGTCCCCATGGATTGCCCACAAGACTGCCCGTTCTGCACCTGCCCGGAAACGGATTAGTGCCAATACGGCGACAGACAGGCCAGCCCCGGACTTCCCGCGGTGCGGGGCTGGCCAGCCAATACCCGCTTACATCGGGAAGCCGCAAGCGGCGTCAAACGTGGGGACGGTCCACGGCAATAGGCCCCAGGGTCAGTGAGAATGAGAGCACACGTCTCCCGCCAGAAGTGGCGTGGGAATTGCGCGTCCTATGTAAGGGACATCCGCCGCCCGCAGCCGGGGGAAAATGCTCTTAGATTATCCACCGCTACTGCTGCCAGGGAGCTACCCCAACGGCTCCCAATCCCAGCCGTGGGTTAACCTGAGTTGGCCCCAGCCATGGACGGAACAGAGTCGCCCAAGTTCCGGCCGCGTGACCGGCAAGCATGGGTTTGCCCGGGCGGGGCAGGTTGACAGTAGTATCCACTATCGGCTCTTTAAACTGGTGGGGTGTGCCTGAAGAAGGGGCTTTGCTCCCATCGTCTCCTGGCCTCTTCTCCGTCTCCGGACCTTTCGAACTGCAGCCAA